>CAYQQX010000235.1:0-5426 GCA_964419495.1 uncultured Anaerolineales bacterium | reverse complement strand
CTTTTTTGAGGAGGGCTGTCTCTAACCTTTTTAGACAGCCCCACCCCAAAATGTGAGGTTTCTCACGGTAATTCCCAAAGAGCCCCAATGTCAGGAGTAGATAAACTTATATTGGGATATGAGATTGAGAAAACTCCCTAGCGTTGATTTGCGGTTTTTGCATTCCAATAATCATCAGACAAGATGGCTGTGTAGGCCATTTTTTGTTTACGAAAACCACTAAATAAGATAATTATGACTTCTAGCCAACAATCAAGGCCATCTTACGTTGAATTTATTGTCATCATATCTTTGATGATGCCGCTTACGGCATTTTCCATCGATGCTATGCTGCCTGCCTTACCCCAAATCAGCAGCGATCTGAATGTGCAAAATGCCAACGACCGGCAATTGGTTGTTTCATCAATATTTCTAGGATTAGCCGTCGGACAGGTATTTTTTGGACCTCTTTCCGATAGATTTATTTGGCAACCAGAACTCGGAGCCATTGGGCCATTTGGCTGGAATTGGCTCTGCGGTGGTGGGGTCGTTCTCGACGTTGATATCGATCATCAGTCAGAATTACAGCGGTACGGTTTTACCATTGATTGCGGGCTTGGGTATTCTGAGCTTACTCTAGATATTTGTAGTGCGGTAGGCTGATTCAAAATAGATGGTTATGGTTAGTTTTTCCATGGAAAACCTCGTGGTAATTATATTTCATCTTGCAATAATTGCAGCAACGCGCCTGCATTTTCGAGCACCAAATTGGGCTGCACCGGAGCAGAGGGAATATCTTCTGGTTTGGCTTCCCCGCTGAGTACCAAGATGGTGTTGATACCCGCTGCCCCCAGGGCAATATCAGTGTAGAGCCGGTCGCCGACCATCGCCAGTTGCTGGGGTTGGAAGCCGGTCTTTTCAAGGATTGCCTCGATGATCGGTTGGTGAGGCTTACCCACAATCACATCCGGATCGCGACCCGTGGAACTGGCGATCATTGACATCATGGCGCCGATATCGGGCATGAAGCCAGACTCAGTGGGGCAGTTGATATCGGGGTGCGTGGCGATATAGGGGATTCCTTCCCGCACGAAGTCGCACAACTTCCAGATCTTTTCGTATGTCAGCGTTGTGTCGAAGCCCAGCACAGCCACAACAGGCGCTTCTTGAACAAGTTGAAAACCATATTCCTCGAATTCTCTTTCCAGGGATGGTGTGCCGACAATGAACACTCGCTTACCATAATTTCCTTTCTGCAAATGGATGGCTGTTGCTTCACCGGAAGTGAAGATCTCATCTGTAGAAACTTGGATGCCGAGCGCGCTCAGCTTGTCCACATAATCCACCTTTGACCTGGAAGAATTGTTGGTTAGAAAATAGTGAGGAATGGATTGCTCCCGAAGATATTCTATTAAATCTCTCGCCCCAGGCAGCAGCTTGCCCCCCAAGTAGATGGTGCCATCCATATCGAACAGATAACATTGGATGTCTTTGAGCCAGCCTGCGTTCATATGGATTATGTTCCTTTGCCTAAAGAGGTTAGATAATCGTGCAGCATTTGTTCAACCTCTGTGATCAATGTGCGTGCGGTTTGATCATCCGTGCTTAAGACATTGAAGAAATCGCCTATTTCGCCTGCCTGACGTAAATGGTTTAGATCATCTTCTTTGAGATGGCTATCTAAATAAGGGGGCGCCGATGTATCTACAGGACTAAAGCTTTGCAAGATCACATCGCAATGGAGCGCCCGTTCTAAGGCGCGTTTGATCGACGGATCTGCAATAAGATTGGAATTTAGATTGGGGGATGGTACCACAATGGGGGAGATGTTCATTGCTTAGTATGCCCATTTTTCTTCAGATACTGAACATAGGTACATTCTAGCAATATAAATTTCAAGGAGCAAGCGCGCGAAGATGAGAAATTACTGCTTACTAAAAATTTAGCATGACAATATTTTTTCCATCACTTATAAATTATCCACTACCAATATTAAAAATAGTCCATTAAGGAATAAAAAAGCCATCCGCATACTGCAGGTGGCTTTGCAAATGCAAGGAAACCTTAGGGAGGTGACTAGGCCGTGTTGACATTTGGGGATTTCTTTCTAGAACAAGCTGTTTCCAAATCGCGCTCGTTTCTCTTGAAAATGTCTGAAAGTTCAACTCTACCTAGTTCAACCCCTCTTGGGCGGCAGAAGAATCCTCTTTCCACGGCACCCAGGCCAAAATCGTCGTCCCGAAATCCATCTTTGAGCTAATTTTGACGTCCCCACCTACTTTGCGGGCGCGTCTCTGCATATTCGAGAGCCCGTGCCCAATAATCTCACCCGTCTTTTCGATGTCGAAACCGCGGCCATCGTCGCTGACTTTCAAGAGTACTTGCTCGTCCGTTCCCCAAAGTTGCACATCCACTTCCCCAGCGAAGGCATGTTTGGCAACATTGCCCAGGGATTCCTGGCAGATATGGAATAAAGCCAGGGCATTTTGGCGAGGTAATCCGCTAAAACCATTTTCAGATGTAGCTAAATTGGTCTTGGCCTTCGTGTGGGTGCGAAACTCATCCAGAAGGCGCTGCACTCCATGGGGCAAAGACTCACCCCCGCGTAATTGCCGGGGGCGCAGATCAAGAATATAAGCGCGGATATCCTGGATGGTACTGTTGAGACCTTCGATGCCTTCACCAATCTTCTGTCGGGCAGTTTTGACATCGTCTTCTAGAGACATGCGTGCCAGATCGAGGGCTAAGCCAACGCTGTAAATTGATTGGATAATGCCGTCATGCAGATCCATGCCGATGCGCTCGCGCTCTTCTAAGATGGCAATACGCCGGCTCTGCTGCTGAAGGCGTGCATTTTCGATGGTCGTTCCGGTCCATGTGCCAATAGCTTCTAATAGATCCAGTTCGCGCCAGGTGTAATGACGGTCATCTTTGCTGGCGACAGTGAGCACACCTACCACTCTGGTGCTAGCTCGCAAGGGGATGCAAGCAATGCGTTTGAAGCCGGCTTCGATGACCGCTGGCCGCAGGCAAACCACATCTTTTCCAAGTGGCGGACTTTCGACTGTTTTGTCATCTTGAGCTGCGCGGCCGACCATGCCATCGCCAAAATTGAAGCGCTCGCAAGACCAAAAAGCAGAAGCAGCTTCGCCGCGATGCTTTTTTAACCACAGCACTTCACTATCTTCTTCCCTGAGGAAGATCTCGCCGGCATGGACGCCAAAGTGTTCGATTACCTGGTTCAGTGTTTGCTCCAGGATTTCATCCATATTGGAGGAGCGTTCGGATGCTTTGGCTAAATTGTAAAGCAGGGTCAGGTCATCGAACTGCTCCATCAGGGTTTTATCGCGCTCGATGACATTTTCATACAGCCGCGAGTTATCAATGGCCACCGCGGCATAAGCCGCTAGCGTTTCGATGACGCGCTCATCATCTTCGGTGAACTCGGGCGCATTCTCTTTATCGGTCAGATAAATTTGACCCAGCATAATTCCCCCCGACATAATGGGAACGCCCAAAAAAGAGCGCATGTGTGGGTGGTTTTTGGGGAAACCAACACTGCGCTCATCCAAATCCATATCCGCCACGCGCAGCGTTTTTTGCTCTTTCAGCAAGGCACCGATCAATCCCATTCCCTTAGGTGGATGTGCCATTGCAGATATTTCTGCATCAGACATACCGATTGGGATAAATTTTTCTAGTGTCCCCTTTTCATTCATACCGATGGCCGCATAACGAGCATTTGCCTGATCCCGGGCCATCCGCACAATGCGTTCCAGTACATTGTTGCGCGATAAATCGCTCACCAACTCTAAACTAGCCCGGTGCAGTGCAACCAGTCTCTCTTCTAATTGCTCACGCGTTAATGTAACCATTCAGGGATCCTCACCGCCCTTAATTTTACCAAAAAATGTCCAATTTAAATGTTGGAAAAAGTTTGTGACGCTTGGCATCCTGGGGACAAGGCATTTATCTCAGTCTGATAGTTTTTGCCAGATTCTGACCCTAAAATATAATCAATTAATATTTTAGTGGAAGCCAACCCCTTCGACCTCCTTCGGTGTCAGGGCGAGCGCGTTGGCTGGCAACCCAAATCATTTACAAGATGACTGACTCAGACAAAAATTCTCGCATTTCTGGTTTTTACGATCTCCCCCTCGAAGAGCGGCATGCCGAGCTGGCTCAGCGTGGGTTCTTGGACCCTGGCGATTTTCCTGTTCTTGAGGGGTCAGGCGGGCTGTCTCTCGAACAGGCCCAGCATATGATTGAAAATGTGGTTGGGTTACACAGCCTGCCCCTGGGATTGGCGCTCAACTTCAAAGTTAACGGAAGCGATGTCATCGTGCCTATGGCCGTAGAAGAGCCATCCATTGTAGCAGGTGCTTCCTTCATGGCCAAACTTGCTCGTCTTGGTGGCGGTTTTACTGCTCAAACCACACCGCCTGAGATGATTGGTCAGATGCAAGTTTTGGATGTGGATGACCTGACTACGGCGCGTCAAATAATAGAGAGTAAAAAAGCCGACCTGTTAGCAGATGCTGCTGATATTGACCCGATCCTAAAGAAATTGGGCGGCGGACCGCGCGATCTGGAAGTGCGCCTGATCGAAGAATCCCCCATTGGCGCTTTCTTAGTGGTGCACCTGATCTATGATGTGCGCGATGCTATGGGAGCTAATGCCATCAACACGGCTTGCGAGCGGTTGGCACCCCAAATTGAAACCCTTACTGGCGGACGTGTGCACTTGCGCATCCTCTCCAATCTGGCAGATCGTCGCCTGGCCAAAGCGAGTTGTACAGTTCCGTTGTCAGCGCTGGCTTTTGGAGATTTCTCAGCCGAAGATGTGCGTGATGGCATCATCGCTGCCTGGGCGTTTGCAGCCGCGGACCCCTACCGGGCAGCCACCCATAACAAGGGCATCATGAACGGTGTTGATTCTGTCGTTCTGGCCACTGGCAATGACTGGCGCGCCATCGAAGCTGGCGCCCATGCTTACGCGGCTCGTGATGGGCGCTATACATCCCTGAGCACTTGGGGCGTTGATAATGAAGGAAATCTGATTGGCGAATTAGAAATGCCCATGGCTGTGGGTATTGTTGGTGGAGCCACCAAAGTCCATCCTGGCGCGCAGGTGGCACTCAAAATCATGGGCATTACGAGCGCCAGTGAATTAGCTGAGATCATCGTTTCTGCTGGCTTAGCTCAAAATCTTGCTGCTCTTAGGGCACTGGCTACGGAAGGTATCCAGCGCGGGCATATGAGCCTGCACGCCCGCCAGGTTGCTATCGCTGCTGGTGCTCAAGGTAATATGATCAACCGCTTGGCCCAGCAGTTAGTGGCTGAAAAAACAGTGCGCATCGACCGCGCTAAAGAGATCTTGGATGAGTGGGAATAACATATGAGTGATTCATACCAAATTGACTTAGAAAAATATGATTTACAGAAAT
>CAYQQX010000234.1:0-5472 GCA_964419495.1 uncultured Anaerolineales bacterium | reverse complement strand
ACTTTCTCTCTTTCCTTTTGTCCTTTTTGGTTCCGGCTCGTCCGGGTTAGGTTATAGAAAAAAGAGGCCCAAAAGCAGCCATACACATTAATTCAAGGCAGCGCTGTTTATAAACTCAGTAAATCAAAGGAGAAGTGAAATGAATAAGGAGAGTAAGTGTCCAGTACAGCATAATCCCACGGCCAGCAGTGGGGGCACATCGAACCGGAACTGGTGGCCGAATCAATTGAATCTCAATATTCTGCACCAACATTCATCAAAGTCCAATCCCATGGGGATGGAATTCAATTACGCCGAGCAATTCAAGACTCTTGACCTGGAGGCCCTAAAACAGGATCTCTATGCTCTGATGACCGACTCCCAGGAATGGTGGCCGGCCGATTACGGTCATTACGGCGGCCTCTTCATCCGCATGGCCTGGCACAGTGCAGGCACTTACCGCACTGGCGATGGTCGTGGGGGCGGCGGAACCGGCAGCCAGCGCTTTGCGCCACTCAACAGCTGGCCGGACAATGTCAACCTGGACAAGGCCCGCCGTTTGTTGTGGCCGATCAAGCAAAAATATGGCAACAAGATCTCCTGGGCCGACCTGATGATCCTGGCCGGTAACTGCGCGCTGGAGTCGATGGGATTCAAGGCCTTCGGCTTCGCTGGTGGGCGCGAAGACATTTGGGAACCTGAGGAGGACATTTACTGGGGGGCAGAAAGCGAGTGGCTTGGGGATGAGCGCTACAGCGGTGACCGCGACCTCGAGAATCCCCTGGCTGCCGTACAGATGGGGCTGATCTATGTCAATCCGGAAGGACCTAATGGGGAACCTGTTCCCGCAGCTTCTGGACATGATGTTCGAGAGACCTTTGCTCGCATGGCAATGAATGACGAAGAAACTGTTGCGCTAATTGCCGGTGGGCATACCTTCGGTAAAGCACATGGCGCAGGTGATGCGGCCCTTGTCGGTCCTGAACCCGAGGCTGCCCCTATTGAAGAGATGGGTCTTGGTTGGAAGAGCAGTTTCGGTAGCGGTAAAGCTGGTGATACGATCGGCAGCGGCATCGAAGGCGCCTGGAAGCCCAACCCGACTCAATGGGATATGGGCTATCTGAAGGTGCTTTTCAAATATGAGTGGGAATTGCTAAAGAGCCCTGCTGGAGCATATATTTGGCTGGCAAAGGATGTTGACGAAGAGGATATGGTTGTGGATGCCCATGATCCGGCCAAAAAACATCGCCCGATGATGACAACGGCTGACCTTTCTCTCAAATTTGATCCTGCCTATGAAAAAATCGCCCGGCGCTACCTTGAAAATCCCGACGAATTTGCTGACGCCTTCGCACGGGCGTGGTTCAAGCTGACCCACCGCGATATGGGTCCCCGCTCGCGCTACCTGGGCCCCGAAGTACCTGAAGAAGAATTGATCTGGCAAGATCCGCTGCCCGCGGTCGACCATGATTTGATCGACGAGGTGGATACCGCTGGTCTCAAAGACAGAATCCTCGCAGCGGGGCTAAGTGTATCTCAGCTGGTTTCGACTGCCTGGGCTTCGGCTTCCACGTTCCGTGGTTCCGACAAGCGCGGCGGGGCGAATGGGGCACGCATCCGTCTTGCACCGCAGAAGGATTGGGATGTCAACCAGCCTGACCAACTGACCAAGGTGCTCGATACCCTCGAAGGTATCCAAATGGATTTCAACAACGCCCAATCGGGTGCAAAGAAAGTTTCTCTTGCTGATTTGATCGTCCTTGGCGGATGCGCTGGTGTCGAACAAGCAGCCAAGAATGCTGGTTTCGCTGTAACTGTTCCTTTTACGCCTGGGCGCACGGATGCCACTCAGGAGCAAACCGATCTGGAATCATTCGCAGTCCTCGAACCTGCCGCTGACGGGTTCCGCAACTACATGAAGGCCAAATACGCCGTACCAGCAGAGGAAATGCTGCTTGATCGGGCGCAACTTCTCACCCTGACCGCACCTGAGATGACGGTTCTGGTTGGGGGTATGCGCGTCTTGAATGCTAACGTCGAAGGCTCCCAGAACGGCGTTCTCACCAAGCGTCCAGAAACACTCACCAATGACTTCTTCGTCAATCTACTAGACATGAACACCGAGTGGAAGGCAACCTCGGAAGACGAAGATGTTTTCGAAGGTCGCGATCGCGCAAAAGGCGAACTCAAGTGGACCGGCACCCGCGTAGACCTGGTCTTCGGTTCCAACTCTCAGCTCCGGGCACTTGCCGAAGTCTATGCTCAGGATGACTCCCAGGAGAAGTTCGTCAACGATTTCGTGGAAGCCTGGCACAAAGTGATGAACGCGGATCGATTTGACCTAGCTTGAATCTTCTAATTGATACTCTCGCCTGTCGAGAGCACTAATAAGCGAATTAAGCATTACTAATTGATGTTACGCAAGCTAAAGAGAATCTCCCTGGAAATAGGGGGTGGGGGCTTCGCCCCCGACCCCCTATTTCCAGGGAAACCTCGCTACGTGTGCGTAACATGAGTTAAGATGAAAGTAACCTTATTGGGAACAGGAACCCCCACAAATCCTGGCAGATTCCAAAGTGCAGTGCTGGCAGAATATCTCACTGCCTCGATATTGCCCTCTTCGGGGCAGGTTGGCGTCATCGCTGCTGAAGCTGGTGCCAAATAGGAAATTGTATATGGCAAAAACATTTGATGTGATTATCATCGGTGGGGGTATCATGGGAACGGCTACGGCCTACCAGCTCGCCAATCGGGGGGTGAAGGTAGTTTTGCTTGAAAAGACTCATCTGGCTGCCGGATCGACCGCCTATACGTGCGGAGTAATCCGCCAACTTTATTCCGTCGAAACGCTGGCCCGCATGGCATTTCGAGCACTCAAGGTCTGGGAAAGTTTCGACGAGATCGTAGGCGGTGAGGTTGGCTTACAGCGCTGCGGCATCTTATGGGTAGCCGGGATAGAACATGCTGAAGATATCACTGTCAATGCAAAAATGCTGCACTCGATTGGCGCGCGCGCCGATATATTAGACTCGGAGACAGTACGAGAAATGGCGCCTTATCTGCGGTCGGACGATATTGAAGTGGGTATCTTCGAACCCGATGGAGCTGTTGCAGATGGAAGCTTGGCTTGTAATGCCTTCGCAAACCGTGCCCGCGCTCTGGGTGCAGATATTCGCCAAGGTGTCGAAGTGACCAGGATCCGCACCTTTGGGAAGATGGTCGTAGGTGTCGACACACAGGATGGTTCCATCGATGCACCAGTAGTGATCAATACGGCAGGCCCTTGGGGGCCGGCCCTGGCCAGGTCGGTTGGGCTGCAGATACCCGCCGAGCCCAGCCGCCATCAAGTTGTCAGTTTCAAACAACCTGCAGATTTCGAAAATCCGGGCCATCCGGCAATCGCCGATTTCATCAATAGCTTTTATGTGCGCCCCGATACAGGGGGCCTTACCAATGCTGGCGATCTGGAAGACGACATCTCTGATGTGGTCCACAACCCCGACTCTTACAACACAAAAGCTGATCGTTCCTTTATCGAGAAAATGGTCGAACGCAGCACTCGTCGCATCCCCGCATTGGAACTAGGGAGCGTGCACAGCGGTTGGGCAGGCATGTATACTGTCACGCCCGATTGGAAGCCAATCATCGACAAAATCGAGGAGTTACAAGGCTTGATCGTCGGTCTGGGGTTCAGCGGAAGCGGCTTCAAAATGGGACCCGTCGCAGGCGAGATGCTGGCAGACCTTGCAACTGGAGATCAGCAATGCCCTATCGACAGCTCTGTCTTTCGCCTGAAGCGTTTCGAAGAGGGGGAAGAAATCCTGGGCGACTACGGTTTTTCAATTATCTCTTGATAAAGGCTTTTCTAAGATGTAGTGGAAATCCAACGCTATGACAGAAACAAAAATCGAAACTCAGATTGAGAACAACACCGAAATTCCATACCACTGGATTCTGGCATGCAAAGGATGAGCCATCATGTCTCACAAAGTTTCGTTTGATGAAGAGAATAGCTGCATCATGGTCAATGTCGATGGGATATTAGATCTACCAACTCTCAAAGGGATGGCCGCAGATGTTGCTCAACTTGCCAAAGTAAGAAAGTGTTTTTGCATAATCAATGATCTGCGTGAAGCCAGGCCCGCTGAAGGCGCATTGGATATTTTTAGTATGCCCAAAACAGCCAAGCAAGCTGGAGTAGATATCTCTTTCAAACGCGCCTTGGTCGTCGGGGACAAAGCTGACGATTTTCATTTTCTCGAAACTGTATTCATCAATCAAGGCCATCACGTAAAGATGTTTCCAAACTTAAAGCAGGCCAGGGCCTGGATTTCTGGTTCATAATTCTATCGACCATGAACCTCTTCGTTGCTCTGGGCAGCCTGTTTTCCGTTTGGTGGCTGGTTTTGATGATCCCTGGGCCGAATTTCGTTGTCGTCAGCCAGTTGGCAATATCGGACTCAAGGCGTGCAGGCATTCTTGGCGCCTTGGGGACATCTTTCGGTGCAGCAACCTGGGCAGCCGGCATCCTGATCGGCTTGAGAACGGTTTTCCTGGCATCGACAATCTGGTACAGCCTGATGGCATTACTATTTTCCATAACCGAAGTCCAAACCGCCTACAGCCACTTCAGAAAAATTCTCGACAAATTGGTCGGCGGTGTTTTAATGATATTAGGCATTCGCTTAGTGCTTTCACCATAGTAATTAACTCAAGTTGCCGCCAAAAGGAGCAACGTCCTGAGCGGAGACGCCATGAACCAACCTTCGACTACCACTTCGACAAGCTCAGTGTCCGCTCAGGCAGTATTTGGTTTATTTCTCGCATTTGGGCGTCGCAGTCGAAGGATAATTGATTAAGATAGCAATTTAGGTAAATTCATTCAATGGGCATACAATCATGTCAACTAACATCGTCGGAGCCCTAATTGCACTTGCCGCAGCCATCTCCTGGGGTGGAGGAGATTTCAGCGGCGGATACGCTGCCCGCAAATTTCACCAGTTTCAAGTTCTCTTCTTATCTTCACTGAGCAGCCTACTTACACTGCTCATACTGACCTTGGTTCGAGGCGAAGGTGCACCATCCTTATCCGACGCTATCTTCGCCATTCTTGCTGGCACTTCGGGAGCCTTGGGCCTAGCCGCATTTTATAAAGGTCTTTCCATCGGAAATACTGCTATTGTCGCGCCTGTCGGTGGGGTCATCGGATCTATAATTCCAGTTATTGTGGGGATATTCATCCAGGGCTTTCCAGGCTATCCAGCTCTGATCGGATTCGCGTTGGCGTTATTCGGAATTTGGCTGGTAACCAAAATCAAAGATGGATCAGATTCCAACCTCAAATCTAGTCTCGGTTTGGCAACATTGGCTGGACTAGGCTTTGGCGGATTCTTGACCCTGATAGCGCAGGTCGATGGAGAGCAGATATTTTCTCCGCTCGTTGTTGCGAAGTTCACTTCCCTGTTATTGGCATTCATACTGATTAGAAAAAAC
>CAYQQX010000233.1:0-5473 GCA_964419495.1 uncultured Anaerolineales bacterium | reverse complement strand
TAAGAGAAGATTAGTGAAAATATCTGAACTACCCAAAAAATCTATCAGCCCAATAAAGGCCAATCCTTATATTTGGTTTTTAGTTATTTTGGCAGTATTTAGCGATATATGGGCTATCTTGACATATAACCCAAATTCACCTGATATACCTTACCTAATAATTTGGGTTAGCATAATTCCTTTTATCGCGGAAACGAGTGTGTTTTATGCTCTCTTGCGACATGTTGATGATGCGCCGAGTAGTTTTGTGGACGCGCTGATGACAGCACTTACTTCCATTAACACACTTGGGGCAAAGGCAATAATGATGATAATTCCATCATTCTATTTTGTCCTATTCTTTCTCGGTTCAGCAATCTTGAATGTCTTTTTGGATGATATTCTAGTTCCAATTTTGTATGTACTTCTATTATTGCCTTTGTTATGGCTTCTACAGATTTGGACACCATATGCAGCGGGTGGATTGCTCGTGCAACAATATAGTGTGTTTGAATCGATATCACATGCCTGGCGGATAATTTGGGAAAACAAGAAAACTCTCGCAAAGATCGTACTTTTTTTTGTCATAGTTGATATGCTACTAATTTCTGTTCTATATCTGACAGGAGGAATTTCATTTAAATCTGCTTTCATATACACAGTAACAGAAGAAATGGCCAAAATGAATGTCCAATTCATGACAGGAAGTCCCGCTCAAGCAGGTGAATATTTTGCAATCAACAGACCCGTCGGTGGATTATTAGCAACGACACTAAAGGGGAGGGGGATTGATCTACTTAGCATATCCACATTCATTATTAGCAAGAAACTTTATGGTTTAGTGACTGTGGTTGCAACCATGATTCTATTGCCAATACGACTTTCAGTATTGGCTATTACCTATAATGAATGGGCTGAACCAACGCATGAGTTTAATAAAGAAGAAGCGGAGTATTGGAAAAATCAAAAATCGTTGACCAAATCAACTTCTTAATAGTTTGTGGCTTAAGTTTTTCATCGTTGGGCTTTGATTAATGGTCGCAATACCGAAAGAATCGCTAAAGGAGGTGTAAGGTGTCGGAAAGGCTAACAACTTTTATCCCAAGCGAACATGGATTTAAGTTTGTCAACTCATTTATGGTTCCACTGCGGGATATCCTTCCAGATCCGGTAGAGGTAGTATTTAAAGCTTTTGGAATAGATATTGATTCGAACAATCATATGGGATTCTGTGGGGGTATGTGTTGGGCCTCCCTTGACAGATTCCGGTCAAATCAACTAATTCCTGCCACAAGTACGACACCCACAAGTGGTTCCCCGCTATACGATGAAATATTGCAGCGCCAAATGGATACATTGTTAGAATCGGGCGAATTGGATAAAGTTCTTATTTGGACAACTAAACCTGATGTAGACATACCTAGGTGGCCGTGGGTTTGGAGTTCGTTTTTTGGGAAAAGTCTTACATATCTTACAAGGAAAAAAGAATGGCCGAAAGTAAAAGGGCATATAGATCGAGGCATGCCAGTTATTCTTTGCTTAATACGGACGAACGATCTCTTCAAGGTAACTGAAAACCACCAAGTCCTTGCAATCGGTTATCGTGAAGAAAGCGAATGGATCTATATCAAAATTTATGACCCCAACCGACCAAAAAACGATGATGTGTGGTTGAAAATAAGTCGAGCAGGTGATAATCGAAATTGGGAATCATATAGCTCTAGAATATCTGAAAAATGTCGCGGATTTTTCATCATCAAATATGATAGAGAATGAAGATAAGAAGTCTTCAACCTAAGCACCCTTACAGACGGAGAGTAAGCAGCGCGAGAAGTTGGAGAATCTTATGATGCAAATATTGTCGAAAAAATTAGACGCCGGGCAGAGGTTTATGTATAAATAAAATTCCATGCGTACTAAGAAAGGAGATGAATTGCCGAATTTTTTTCGACAATAGAAAGTAAACAATCACTATAAAAAAGGATGGAACCAAAATGGACCAAGTACAAATTTTTTGGGATCCCAAAGGAATAGAATTAGATTCTTTGGGCAAAAAAACTAAATCTGGAGACCCGGCAGATGGGGATACTCCATACATCAGAATGCCGATCCGGATGTTGGGAATTGATACTCCGGAAACAAAATATGGCGGATCGGAAAAAACAGTAAATAATAAATTAGATGAGTTAAAGGATTTATTTATCTCTGGCAAATTCGACGCTTGGATTGAACCGGAATTAAAGAATCATTTACTTCCCAAACTCGGGAATAATGCCGGAACGTTGCATATAAACCAAGGAAACCAAGCAAAAGACCATTTCAAGGATCTCTTAGAAACAAGATTGACGAAACCAAATGGCAAAAAGCGTAGTTTATACATCAAAGCTGCTGACGAACACTTTGACAAATATGGTCGATTACTGGCCTATATATCACCGAGTTATACGAAGGAAGAATTGTCAACCTTATCGTCTGAGAAACGAAAAACATTCAATTTACTATTAATTGAATCTGGGTGGGCATCAACAATAATGATTTATCCAAACTTGCCTAAAAACTCTGATTTAAGGTTAGCTGTTTCAGGAGCAAAAAACGCTTTTGACCAAAAAATTGGTGCTTGGGGGGATGTAAATTTGCTTACAGCCTATGAATATAGGATGTGTTTAAAACTACACAAAGCTTGCAAAAAAGCGAAAGCATCAGAGGGATTTTTTGTTCAAGAGAGCTCCTGGGTTCAAAGGTATAGTGTAGATGTTACTACTTTAAAAATCTTTGATCCACAGAAGTACTTTAAGATCCCTCCTTATCATAGGTTATTTATATGGCCTGGTGATGTAAGAAAAGCGGTTGGAGAGTTAAACTTAAAAGCTTCTGAATGATTGAAAAAATAATCTAATTACAAAAATTAGCATCGCCAAGCTGTCCTATACGGGGAATCTGTGGCTAAGTATGACATGAAGAGCGAAAAAAATGGATAATACCTACCGCTAACAGGTGATCCGGCACGTAGTTGGAAGGCGAGCGACGCGAAAAATCAGAGCAGCTGATTTGAAAAAGATTCTCTAAAAGGCGAGACGATGGGTCGCAATTTGCTATGGTATTCATGGAATGCACGTAAAGAAGCTGTCGTTTAATTAGGGTCAGAAGGTAGTCGGTTTATTGCTTAGTGGAGGTCCACCATGAGTAGTATCAATGCGAGTCTATATGAGCGTTATGAAGAAATTATACAGACTGTGGCATCCGGAACAAAAATGCAAGGTTCCCGCGACCGGTATCCGTGCCTTCTCCGTGTTGGTGATAACTGGCGTGAATACCCGTTCAATTGGGAATCGTTCCGGGATCTGGCGGGCCCGATCAGTTGGCCGGAAGACGCCCCACCCATCGTGATTATTTCCACTTCTCAGAAATTGTTAGAGCCGGTTGTCACAACCCTCTCAGAACCATACCCACATATCAGGATTGAGATTTCCCCAACTATTCCCACGCCTGCGATTGTAGAAACGTGGATTACGCAACTCGCCAGTTATGCCCCGGCCAAAGAGGAACCGCATGAATGGTTTCTCCAGTCTCTTGACCTGCAGCCTGATAATATTAGCCCCTCAGTGAGACAGTTTCTCGGTCTTGCACTGGCAGCCAGAACTAGGCCGGTACGACTATCGACCACAGTCCAGGATGTCGAGAATGAATTCGGTCAGGCTGAAGTAGTAACAGCATTTGCGATCACCCAGACATTGAAAGAAAGACATGAAGAATACGCCAGCTATCGGCTGGGTAGCACAGAAATCTCTGTTCCTGAAGATGCCGCCAGCTACCGATGGGATGTTTGGCGCGATTCTGTAGCGAACCTGTACGACGAGAACAATCTGGCCGAATCCTATCATAAAGTGCTCGATGGGCGCCTCTTACTTGTTGGCCTCGGATTGCTTGAGAAACCATTGCGTGAGATGCTCGAACAGGCCAATGCGTGGGCGCCGTTACTCCTGGAAATCGACGAGGCGGTGGTTGGGGCGGGAGGGCCGCTGAGGGGTGCGCTGAACTCGGTCCAGCTAGCCCATGGTTATAAGAATGACGGTGCGGAAGGCGATGATCAGCTTGGAATCCAATTGGAGGTGAATGCGCTGTGTGAAGTGATCATGGATGCGAGTGTGTTGCCACCGCTGGCAATTGGGCTATTTGGAAACTGGGGCTCTGGCAAGAGCTTCTTCATGGAAAAGATGCGGGAGCGGATATACGAGATCTCAACCAGGGCATCGGCAAATATCCAGCAGACCTTCGTCCAGATTCGCTTCAACGCCTGGCATTACGCAGACACTAGCCTCTGGGCCAGCCTCGCCGTAGAGATTTTCGAGCGCCTGGCTGACCCGGAACCTGCTGACCATGAGGAACGGGAAAAATGGATGAAAGGGATTGGGGACCCGAACAAAGAGGAGCGGAAGAATCTCCTGGCCAATCTGGAAACTTACCGGCTAGCAAAAGCGGCGTTGGTTAGTGAGAAAGAGCACCTCGAAGCAGAACAAACCCGCCTTAGAGGAGAGCTAGAAAAATCGGAGGAGGCGCGCCAGGCTACAATTGCAGAATTCCAATTGATTAATGTTGCCCGAGCGTTGGCGGAAGACCAGGATGTGCAGGCAAGTCTCGGGGAAATTGCAAACACTCTGGGCCTGATACCAGCTATCAGCCAGATCAGCACTATTGCGAGGGAGTTGCAGACAGTATCTGGTTACCTGACCGCCACCTGGCGCAAGATTGAAAGCAAATCCTGGACCATCGGCATGCTTGTCACTGCAGTTGTGCTTTTGATACTCGCTGTGCCCGCTCTGCTGGCGGGAGACAACTACGTTGTTGCGAGTGGTTTAGCCGCGGCAGTTACTTCGGTGCTTTCGACGGTGGCGGCGGCGTCGAAACACATATTACCGGCCGCACAGAGTGTGAACAAGGGTGTCAGTGCTGTCAATGCAACCTTGGATAAGGTCAGCGAGATCAGGGAGAAGCTGGCCGCGCAACGCGCAAAGGATGAGCAAAAACTTGAGTTTGAATTGGCCCGACACGACAGACAATTTGACGAGGCGACCCGCAGCATCGCCGCCCTCAACGAAAAAATTGCCACCTTGGAAGCCGAAGTCGACTCTCTCACCGTAGGAAGACGCCTCTACAGCTTTCTTGCGGACCGCGCCGCCGGGTACCAGAAGCACCAGGGCATTCTGGGGATGCTGTACCGTGATTTCCGGCTGCTCGATGCCTTGCTCAGGACTCAACCGATCGCTGGTGATACATCAGGTTTGCCACGGATCGACCGCGTCGTCCTCTACATCGACGATCTCGACCGATGCTCTTCGGACAAGGTACTCGAAGTACTCGAAGCTGTGCACCTTCTACTGGCACTCGAGCTGTTCATTGTCGTGGTTGGTGTCGACCCGCGTTGGTTGGAACGCAGCTTACGCCATCAGTACCGTGACCTGTCCCTGAGTGATGACCTCACACGGGATCCTTACAT
>CAYQQX010000232.1:0-5493 GCA_964419495.1 uncultured Anaerolineales bacterium | reverse complement strand
CTAATAAACGATCTGCTTCGATGAAAAGGACGATCGGTAAACCCCAATACAACAAAGCAGCCAGGATGGAAAATGCTACTACTTGACCGGAGAGCATTTTGTTCCTGCGACCGTGTTGATATGCATAGAATGCGATGAGAATAAATATCAACCCACTTATCAATCCTGGTGAATATTCCCGAAATATAATCGAGAAGATGATATGGCTGAGGCCATTCATCAAACCCCAAATCACAATTCCCAGACCAACGGGCAAGAATTTTGTGGGATTTCGGCGAAATATGATATATCCCAACCCAAGGAAAAAGATGAAATAGGCGTTATGCAGCAACCATTTGGCGACAGTGTAATTCGGAATCTGCCAGCGAAGCTCAGCCCAGGCAGCGAAGTTGAAGATTCCTTCATCAAGCACGTGCAGGGTGATGTAAACCAGCAGCGTACCCAAAGTAAGTTGGTTGAGATTCAGATTGCTTAATTTCTTTGTCACTGATAAACCGTCCCGTCTATGAAAATATCCACGAACTCGACGATGATTTGATCTGGACTCTGCTCAAAAGCGGCCGGACCTCCGAGTAAATCTCCGGCTACAACATACGAGAAGAACATTCCCAAAAAAGCCTGAGCCATCAGTTCCGGGTCGAGCCGGCGTATCAGTCCCTTTTCGATTTGTTCTATCAAATAATCGGTCAGCGTTTGCCGCAGTTGTTTGGGGATTTGGGCGACAACTTCCCGAATTTCGGGGATTTCGTTGGCTTCGCAGAGGATCAGGCGTAAGGCATCCTTGCGTTTGAGCAGCGATTGTAGAAATATCTCGGCAAATAAAGTCAGATCCTGGCGATAATCACCGCTGAGTTGATTTTGGATCACACCCGCCAGATCGGGTAGGGCAGATCGTGTTTGGATCAACTCGGAGAGCAGATTGCGTTTGCTGCCGAAATGACGAAATAGAGTGACCTCATTAACACCGGCTGCCTCGGCGATGCCACGAGTGGTGGCGCGGGCATACCCTTTTTGGGCAATGATATCGGCGGCGGCGCGAAGAATGCGTTCTCTGGTATTGTCAATTTGGATGTTCTGATCGCTCATATTACTCCATGAATGTAAGCACTTGCTTGCATTCATTATCACGCAAATATTGTTTGTTGTCAAGTTAAATAAGTAGAGACACTCCGCCGGAGTGTCTCTACTTGCGAACGTAGAAATCGGGTTTCTTTAAGAAACCCGATTTCTTGAATCACTCAAACTTGAACAACCATACCGCACTACCAAATAACGCCAGCGCAAATCCGAGTAAAACCGCCGCCGGCAGCAGCACCGATTCCAACCCCAGACCGCGCATGACGATATTCTGAAAGCCATCCATGGCCCAGGCTACCGGCGTGAAATGCCCGATGGTTTGGAATGTCTCGCTGGTAAACTCCAGGGGCACCCAGGCGCCCCCCAAGCCGGAGAGAATGAACATCGGGATCAAGGACATCACGACAGCCTGTTCTGGCTTCTTCGCCAGTGTACCGATCAACAGGCCCATACTTCCCGTGAATAGCGCTGTGCAAACGGCGACCAGCAGTGTGGCCAGAGGCGCTCGCAAGTAGGGCACATCCAGGAACACCTGGGCAAAGATGATCAAGATTGCGATCTGCGTAAAGATCATCAAAAACATGGCCAGGTAATGTCCGAGCATGATATCCCAGCGGCTGGTGGAAGTGGTCAGCAACCGTTTCAATGAGCCAGATTTTCTTTCTAACACCAATACTTCAGCAGCGCCGATCAGGCCGGCGATGGCAAATTGCACCATCATGCCTGGAGATGAGTGCGCAAATGCGTTTGCCGATGTCTCCTCTTCTTGAACGCCAGGGTAACGTGATACCACTATGAAGGGTGGCTGGTCCCAGGCTGTCACGGCCTGATTCAAAGCCTGGTCAAAGAAGGTTTGGCGTGCTGCCTCGTCCTCGAAGGGTTCTTGGCCAGCGTGCGCTTGCGTGCTGAATTGTGCTGCTCCGATAGCATTCACCAGTCGATTGACAACTGCTTGAATGGCGTTTTGGGCGGTCGCTCCAGCATTGGTATCGGTTTTCAGGATCGTCGTCAGGCGCAGCGGTTCATTGCCTGGCAAATTGTCGCTGTAACCCGCGGGGATGATAATTATCGCTGCCAGCTCATCTTCGTTGACCTTTTTCTCGATCTCTTCAGCCTGGATTTCTTCAGCGAAAATTTCCGGGCGAATGACATCCGAATTGCTTAGAAGCTCGTACAAGATTGGGCTGTATCTGCCGCCAAGGCGATCCTGGTCGATGACGCCAACCGGTAAGCGCTGGTCTGTCTGCTCGTTTTCGCCTTCGAAGCCTCCAAAGGCGAATCCGAATACTAGTGTGAACGCGATCGGCATAATTAGCAAGAAGAGAAAAGATTTCCAATCCCGGACGATTTGCAGCAAGTCTTTGAGTGCTAAATCTAGAATACGCATGGTATGCTCCTAGTACTAAGCGAAACGATTGCGGAAGCGGGCAACCCCGATGATGAAGAAAACTACCGCCCAAATTAGCAGACCGATCATATTTCCGGAGATATCTGCCATCAGGCTGCCATTCATTAGCTTTTGAAAACCATCGACGGCCCAACCTTGGGGTGTGAACAAGGATATGGTTTTTACAAAAGCGGGGGGATTGGGTATGCCCAGTATGAAGATCGGCATCATGCCAGCCATACCTAAGACTGTGTTCAATCCACCAATGATGATACCCGCCTGGCGTTCGGATTGCATCCACGAGACGAGAAAGATGCCGTATGTTGATGCCGCAATTGTGATGCAAAGCGCTAACAGGATCACTGCGAACAACTCACCCCATTGGATATTGAATATTAGGTATCCGCAGAGCAGCAAGAAAGTCAACTGCACAATGATCGTCATTACCGTGGCCAAAAATTTTCCGCTCAAGATGATTGTCGTTGGAGTCGGGGTAGTGACCAGGCGCTGCCAGGTTCCCCGATCCTCCTCCCGCAGGATGGACTGGGTTGTACTCGGTCCGGTGAAGAAGACATAGAAAACCATCATGCCGGTCATGATCATCGCAATGATGTTGAAGGATTGTCCATTCGGTGCATCTTCGCTGTGAGGGGCGCGAATATCAAGGTAGGGATTGATTTCTGACGTTTGATGGGCGGCTTCTCTGGGATATGTCGTTTCCAAATACTGGGCAACCATTGCCTGGATTTGAGCCTCATCGACGCTTCCACTGCTTTGGATATATTGCTCGATGGCAACGCCCAAGGTGATCTTGGATGCTGAGAAGTTATCCAGCAGTTGGGTGATGATTCCTTTCACGACTGCCGGACCGATATTCAAGGTGGGGTCTTGATACACTTCGATTTGTGCGCTGCCATCTGGCGCCATGAAAACCTCGGTGACATCCTCCGGGATGATTACGGCCATGCCAGCTTCTTGATTGTCGACGGCCTGGCGGGCAGCGTCTGCGCTTTCCATGAGAGATACATCCATGATTTCGGAAAGATCATCGGATGTAAGTACCATGTTGATCATCTCGCCAATCGATGAAAGGTTAGCAGCCACAGGGTCTTGTTGCATGTTTTCGGGAAGATTCATCTCAAAATTGCTGCCAAAGCTGCCCTGATCCAGGTTGACTAAGATCACCTTTGTTGTGGGCAGCGCGAAGCCTTCTGCCTCACCATCGGCATCGGAACCGCCGAACATCAGCGAGAACATAGCAGTCATCAGGATGGGTACCACAAACATGAACATGATCGCAATCAGGCTGCGGAAGGACTGGGTCATATCTTTGAAGGCGATGTCGAATATTTTTTTCATGATGTACTCCGTAGGACGGAAGACGGAGGACGGGTAACCGGAATATTTTTCGGTCGTCGGTCCTCGGTCATCGGTCTGATCAGTCTCTCAATGCCCTTCCAGTGAGGTGCAAGAAGACCGTCTCCAGGTTGGGTTCTTGAATCTCCACCGAGGTGATGCGTGTATCCGTTTTGGCGGCTGCCTCGAAGAGTTGGGGCAGCACAAGGTTGGAATCATCTACAAGAAGATGAAGTTGGCCGTTCTCTGCGGTGATGTTTTCAACGCCTGGAGTGCTGCGCCAGGCATCGATGACCTGAGCTGATTCCTTGTTGATGGATAGCTCGATACGGTCAAGTTCACCAACGATTTTGACCAGCTCTGCATGGGTGCCGTTGGCAATGATCTCTCCCTGATCCATGATGGCGATGTGATCCGAAAGCTCCTGGGCTTCTTCCATGTAATGGGTGGTATAGAGCACGGTCATGCCTTGTTGGTTGAGTTCCATGACAGAATCGAGAATTTTCCGCCGGCTCTGCGGATCAATGCCCACGGTGGGCTCGTCCATGATGATGATATCCGGTTCATGCAGCAAGGCGATGCCGATATTCAATCGGCGTTTCATGCCGCCCGAGAATTTTTCTACCCGGCCTTTCTGACGCTCGCTCAAACCGATAATCTCTAATACCTGATTAACGCGTTTTTTGAGTGCGCCCCCCCGAAGGTTGTACATTTTGCCCCAAAACATTAGATTCTCTCTGGCCGAGAGATCCTCATAAAGGGCGATCTCCTGCGGGACCACACCCATGGCAGCTTTAGCAGTTTGGGCTTCCTTGGTAATGGAATGTCCCAAAATGAAGGCATCCCCCTGGGCAGGTTTAAGCAAGCCAGAGATCATCGATATGGTGGTGCTCTTCCCGGCTCCGTTGGGGCCCAGGAGGCTGAAAACCTCGCCGCGTCGAATTTCGAAATCGAGACTTTTGACAGCGTAAACTTCTCCAAAATCTTTATGTAAATCTTGCGTTTGAATAGCCATGGTTTCTAACATACGAGCTCCTTGTTTGGTGAATAACAAAATATACGAAAAAGTAAGCGCATTGTTGTGATTTGAAGTTTATCGTTTTGCAAATGATTTATCCATTGGACGTAGGGTTTTATGGCCCTGTATTTTAGTACACTGTACCTCTGTACAATTGATGTATGGCTCTGTCAGAGTACAATATCAATATGGCTGAAAAATCAGGTAATAACTTTCTCAATAAAGTTCGAGGCTTATTTATCCCCTCATCAAAGAATTCATCACAGAGCTTCATAGAACTCATCCCAATCTTCCTGATGGTTACGTTGGTCATGGCGGGGTTGTTTGTCATGGAAATATTGTTCCCAACGGTTCAATATACTCCCTGGCGCTTTGCCGATTTGACGGTGCTCTTCAGCATTCATTTGATGCTTTACTGGATGATCTTGAATTTTGTGCAAAATGAGAGACGCACAATTTCCTTTTTGATTATTCAAGGGCTCTTGGCATTTATGATTGTTTTGTTCAGCGGCAATATCTTCCTGGCGATTGGCCTTTTCTCTTCGATTAGTGGGACATCGATTGGCATGATGGAACGAAAGCGGCTTGCAATTGCTGGAATCGCGTTTTATATCTGTCTGGCATTATTGAGTTTTATCATTCTTAGTGACCCTAA
>CAYQQX010000231.1:0-5596 GCA_964419495.1 uncultured Anaerolineales bacterium | reverse complement strand
GGCAACCCGCAGGTGCCCACCCCATCCTGGCGTTGGACTTGCATCTCGACAAATATCTGGCCCAAAAATAAATCTTCTATTGCGACGTCCTTAGCAGGAGACTCTGCTGGCTCTTCATCGTCTCTGACCTGGACAGCGCAATCGGTGGCGCAATTTTTCGCTGTCTCCGGCCCATCACAGACGCCATCGCCGCATCGTTTCTCAGATGAGGATGCAGGTGGCTGATCGTTCTGCGAGTCAGCGCTCTCCGATTCGCCTTGGCCAGTGTCGAAAGGTTGGCTGCACCCCAAGGTTAGTAGAATAAGTACGACAATGATTAGGATAAAGCGTTTCATGGTGGCCTCTCCAGGAAGAGTATGTCTAAATATGGCATTCTGAGTTCATTATTATCAACACTAGAAACAAACTTTCCATGAACTTCAAGTGCCGGAGGGCAACTTCAGCACAGTGGGGTACACCCCATGGGAACTACGGATAATTCGTGCAGATCCTCCCCGTATTGACAATAATCTTCAATAGCATAGAATCTTGAGAACATTCACATTTTACACTATCTTCTCCCCTCTCTATGCACAATTCCCCATCTTGTACTTCCCTACTCATCATCCTCGATTGGCTTCTGCGCCCAGGCTTCTACAATATTGAACTCGGAACCGAGGTTGAAATCGCCGCCTTTCTCTTCAATCTCTCTCTGTATTGCAGCTATCCCTACATTATATTGGGTGTCCGAGAGGTGCGCTAGCAGACCCAATCGTCTACTGACTATACTTTCGGCTATACGCAGAGAAATAGACTGGTAGAACATTCCCCTTTTGACGTCGGTGTGGAAACCCTGATTTCGAAGTCGGTTGTACAGCATATACAGGTTCCAGGTGTGGGCTTTGACCCATTCCCAGGTAGATGGGAAATATCGATAAACCCAATGCGCGGGCATATCCAGCGGCAGAAGTTCGCTTAGGTACCACACACCCCCTGGCTTCATCCGCTGCCAGACATGCTCAATCAGATCTTCAGCAGATTGATTTTCTACCATACGATCCCACAAAGTGTACTGAGTTATCAACACATCAATATGCTCTTGGGGCTGAACTAATAGTTCTTCGGGCATAATATTCTCATGACTGGCTTGAGGCCATCTACGCAGGTCTACCGGCAATATCGAACGTCGGGGTGTGATCACCTGGTAAACTTTCTCCACCACAATACCTGTCTCGCGCTGCTTCTTGTGGGCCTTACTTACACCAGGTGCAATACGTTTTTCTTCACTAGGCTCCAGGGGCGAGTTCAACACAAAGGGCATAGCAACCCCCTGCTCTGGAGCCTGAACGATCTCTTCCAAACGCGGGAATGTCAATATATCGCCAGCAAGATCTTCACTCCAACGGGGTACAAAATACCCAAGTTCACGCTCTTCCAACATTTTCATATTCCTGAATATGGGGTACAAGAACGCTTTCGGTTGGATCGCCACCAGACGGTCTTTATCAACATCGAGCCATACTTTGCGTAGCATCAAGCGCAATAAATCACGGCGGTCAGCTGGTTCAGCCTGCGCCCAGATTTCATGCAAGTTTTTCACCACCGAGATTGTGCTCTGCAGACCTTCCAATTGGTCATACGTTGGGATATTATCAAGTTCACGCCGGATGCGAGCAGATTCTTTCTTGTAGAGGTCGAGATCTTCCTCGAATTCACCGCGGATATAGAGCTGTTTCACGCGCTTGCGCTCAGCTTCCAATCGCTTACGCTTGCTTCTTATGCTGGCTAATTCTTCATCCTCTCCAACCTGTTCTCGAACTTCCTGAAGCCAATCCTCTGGCAATTCAATCCCATCGATGATCGCATCCACGTAGGCATCTACCAGGTCGGTGCGGGTTCCCAGGCGTTGATGCGGGCAATCCAAGTAGCCCCGCTGATAGGACATTTCCCGATAATAGGTGCCAGAATCGGCGCCTTGAGAACGCAAGCTCCGCTGGCAAACATCGCAACGGGCTAGCTGAGAAAGCAAATAGACACGGAAAGGTTTTTGCACTGCCCGGGAAGACGAGCCATGTGAATCTCTCACAATCTTGCAGCGCATCCAGAGTTCTTCCGAGACAATTGCTTCGTGCAGCCCATCGTAGATTTCGGTTTCGCTGGTGGGATGTGAGCGGTAGACAACCTTGCCCATATAGAACGGGTTGCGCAGCATCTGGGCTATGGCATCCTTAGAAAATCGACGCCCCTTGCTGCTTCGATATCCTTCATTATTCAAGAGTTCAGCGATTTCCTGATAGGTGTACCGTCCCACAGCGTAGTTTTCAAAAGCCAATTCGACAGCTTTTGAATTTTTCTCGTCAATGGTGGAAGGATCCTTTGGGCCGCCAGCATGAATATAGCCAAAGGGCGCAATCGAGGCATTGTATAACCCTTGCCGGGCACGCTCACGTTTCGATTTACTGGTGTGCATGCGCAGCAGGTCAATGTAGTATTGGTTCATGGCTGCCAGGATGGTCAAGAACAAGCGGCTGCTCGGATCAGCAAAATCAAAATCGGGCTCTTTTACTGAAGCAAATCCGGCGCCATGTTTTCCCAACATTTCCAAGATATCGAATGTCTCAAATATCGACGAGCGGGATAATCTGGATAGCTCATGCACCAACAGCACGTCACATTCTTTTGCTTCGATCAGTGCTAATGCAGCTTCGAGTTGCGGGCGGTCCAGGCGAGTTCCAGTCACACCACCATCGATAAACTCGTACTTCACCAGCCAGCCCCGTGCTCTGGCATAATCTTTCATCTCATGGAGTTGCGCATCGATGGAAAAGTGCTCGTCCGAGGCTTGTTCTTCGGTGGAAACGCGGGCATAAAGGATGACTTCCTGCTGTTTTGAGGTCATGCAGTTCTCCATTTTGTGACCCCCACTAAGTGCTAGGGGCGATTTCTCCCCCATTTTAGCCTATATTTATTTTGGCTTATCATCCAATTTGAGCTTTTCTTTCTTCTCCTTCCCAGCCTGGGTTCGATTTAGTTCGGTCAATTTCTTGATAAAGGCCCTGGTTTGGCGTTCGATGTCCTGCGTAGTTTCTTCCTCAGGCGGGCAAGGTTGTTTCTTTTTCGATATTGTCATGGCGATGTTTTCCCTGTTTGCTCAACTATTCCCTTATCGTAGAGTAAATCCAAACAAATAACGCCAAAGCCAGCTCACGGCTGAACTCGTCGATGCGTTCTCGAGCAGCAGGGAAAATTTCATGTTCCTTGCGGTCTGCGATGTTCACAAGCCTCTCCTTGTTTTACCTGATCACTAAATACGGCCCAAATAGATCATCCGCCAGGGGTGATGGGTCGTCTTCATCGGGTTTCCATTCCGGTACATATGGCCACAGCTCGAGCTGACGCCCACCGCCGATCACCAGGCTGGTGAGATCGGCCTCGCTCATGTCTAAAGGCTGCAGCACCTGGAAGACGGAGCGGATCATCAGGTCACGATAGCGGGTTTTGTCGATCAGGCTCCATTTGGGTTCCTCGGGTAACCCCCAGGCATATACTCCTGGCCTCTCCCCTTTGACATAGATCATGGGGATGCGCTGTCCGACGCGCACGTTGATCCCGGCGTGGCGCAGCTGCGTGGCTGCTTTGGCGGAATCTGATTTGCCTTTGTACTCATCGGGCTCGCGGGTGAGCCGCTTGCGGGTGACCAGGTCTTCCAGGGGCACCTGTTCGGCATACAAATTCGCCACTGCCTGGTAGATGATCGCCAACGCATCGGGGATGTGTTCTTGGAGATGCTCTGTTCTAGGCACTCTGGCCAACGCAGCCATGATTCCCATCTCAGCATCGGTGATCCATTGAGGGGTGTCGGCTCTGCGTTGGGCCATGCCGCGCACTTTGAGACCGCCATCATAGAACTTCCCGAAATAGCGGTTGGATGCGCCGATGCGCGGGTTCATCTTCGAAGGCAGAAAAGCCAGCCACTGGAAGATGCCTTCCAGTTCAATGGTCAGCCCGGTGCGCTGGTTGATCTCATTGATCAAGTCTTGAAAATCTTCGGGTTGCGAAGCGCCATCTTTGTGAATGAAGACCGAATCGGTATTACCCGCCAGTACATCAAAGCCGAAATCCTGTGACGCTTCGATAGCCCGCACCAGCATCTCGCGACCAATGGCGCAGATGGCCTCATGGGCCAGGATACGTCCGAACAAGTTGTGGGCATGGCCCTGATATCCAAAGGAGACATAGCCTAACCATTTCAGGCCGTCAACAGAGCCTTGCAATAGCTCCCGATGCACGTCGTCGCTCTTCATTGCCCGCAGCATAGCCTTGGCCAACCGGCGTTTCTCCAGCAGGGGCTTCAGGATGGTGGCCACCAGGCCTGGCACATCCTGGTTTATGGGCATCCCGCTGCGGGGCGTGTTACGCACAGAAATGCCTTTTTCCCCGGCAGTTTCCCCACTGATATTCCAGGCGGCCATGATGGAGGGATACATGGAGAAAAAATCCAACTCGGCCACATCTTTATGAAGGCCGACGATGGGATGGTAGACCAGCCCGCCGCCATCAGAGTCGTTGAGCGCCATCAGCGGGCGGAAGGGTTCGGTCTGGCGTTTCTTGATCGGAACCAGCGCATCCCAGCGCAGCGCCTGACGGACTTGCATGGCGGTGAAACCCGCGCCAGGGCTGTTTCGGGCGGCGATTTGCACATCCACGCCGCTGACTCGTGCCATTTCGATGGCAGCATGCAGGCTGAAACCGCCGGTCATGGCGGCGTTGCCTGGATCGACGTGCCAGCGGCCGAAGAGAAGGGTCTGCGCGGCACGGTAGTGCACCTGGCCGTAGCTGTGATATGTGAGCTCATCCTTGATGAGTGCCTTCTTGTTCCGATCCCGATTGGGATTGAAGTCGATCTGGTGCTTCTCGGAAATACCCGCAAATAGGGGGAATAGCCAGCTATCTCCATGGGTAGCCAGTATGACATCGGGATCGTAGGTATCTAGAATGTCGATGAAAGCCAGCAATAATTCTCGCTCATCTTTGGTTTCAAGGTGCCAGTTCGAATTGCCAGCTTGAAGAGACAAACGGCTGGGGGGAGCATATGTCGGATCGGTGTCAGGATCGATCACCAGTTGGCGCAACTGGGGCAGATCGTAGCTCAGGTCCCATGGGTTGTCGAGTACATCAATGCTTTCGACCAGACCGACTGAGTCCAGTACCAGGCGGCACTTAGCCATAGGGAAGGCGCCGGTCTCACCCCCGAAGCGCACGGAAAAGGGGATCTTGGCGTTGTAGAATTGGATATCTCTGAAGCGCTTATGTAAGTCGTAGAAGAAATATCCCTGTGTGATGGGGTCAGGAGTCTGAATTTGGAGCACCATACGTTGGCCTTTGAAGAGATCGCGCTTGAAGGAGTAAACCATTGCGGGAGGATTTTTCTTCATCGCCAGATAGGCGTAGACATTATGCAACTGCCTGAAATCCCGCGCCGCCAGATAGAATGTCGTCCTGTAAGGCATGCATATCCGGTGGCGCGTGCCATCTTCGGCGATCAGCCAGATCACGGCCCCGCGTAGGGTTTAAAAACCTCATCCGACAGAAAACGGGGCAAAAAAGGTGGCAAACC
>CAYQQX010000230.1:0-5747 GCA_964419495.1 uncultured Anaerolineales bacterium | reverse complement strand
TTAGGTTATCAACATCGACAATTTTTTGTCGATAGAAGTGCTGTTAGTGCCTAAGGGTTTATCAGCGGAATGAAGATCTCGTGCAGTTCGGGCTCCAAGCCGCACCAATCCAAGGCAGCACCAAGCAATTCCAGGCGATCGTCTTCAGCAGGAAGCGCTTCGAAAGGGAATGCCCAAAGCGTGGTTTTGAAACTCCCGTTGGTATTCGTCAGACCAGTAACACCATACTCCCCCACCAGGGCTGCGGAGGCTGAGTCCGTGGGCGTGACAGTATCACTGAAATTGAAAAATGGATATGCCAGGGCATAGGGTCCCAGCCCTTCGAAAGCCTCACCAGCACCGGTTATGAGCGTCTGCCCAACATCATTTTCAAACTCATATACACCTAGATATTCGCTTGCAAAATCCCTGGTCCCTCTACGATAAAGATAATCCTGACCGCTCAGGATCAAACACTTACCACCCGAATCTAGCCAAGCAGCCGCTGCAGCTTCCCCCTCTTCGCCCGGTCCCGCCGAGGTTCTCCATTCATCCCCCAAAAACCAAATAACAGTTTCGTAAGATGACAACAGCTCTTGGCCGGGTTCATCATCTGAGTTCCAGGTATCCCAAACTTCGTAAGGAACACTCAAAGCATCCAGAGTATCCGTGTAATATGCCTGCACATCGGGCGAATTATCATCATCATCCACGAGTAGAAGCGTAGACGCTGTACCTGTTGTAAATGTGCCTGTGGAGCTTATGGAAAGGCCGCATTGATTGCCCGCGGAAACACGCCAATAATATTCTGTATTATGCATTAACCAGATGGCCATGGTATGACTGACTTCAGAAATTTCAACCGAATAGACCAAATCGTCTTCGCCAAAGGCCGGGTCATCTGAGACTTCGAGACGATAATATACAGCCTGATCGACGCTGCTCCAGCGAAATGTTGGCCGGATATACAACCCATGAACATTCGCCGATGGTTCTAAAAGGCTTGTGGCCTGGGGAACTCCGGCTTGCAGGTCTAATGTCACCATGTCAGTATGCACACGACTACCCGAAGTGCCCACAATATCAAATTGATATGAGCCCGCGGAGATGGGCCCTGTGGATCCCAAGGTGAGCACACTGCTCCCAGGCGGAACGACGGGATTGGGCTCGAAGTTGATCGAGGCACCCGAGGGCTGCGCGGTTACGCTCAGAGAGACAGGTTCAGTGAAGCCTGAAAGCTGCACTACATTGATATCGTACAATGCCTCTTCTGGAGCGCAAATATTTACCACTTCGGGAGCAGCATCAACTCTGAAGTCGGCGCCGCAGTAGGTTTTGGCAGCCTGAACCGCGGCCAAGGCATCGATCTCACCCCATCCAGTGGCGTAATTGGGCGTATGCGCTCCTCCGCCTGTGCCATCGTCATAAGGCACGGGTCTGGCAGTCGTTTGAATGATGGTCTCCGTGGTGGCGTATTCACCGATCAAACAAGATGCCGCGTCCCACATCAAGGCAACTAACCCGCTGACATGCGGCGCGGACATCGAGGTCCCAGACATAAAATGGAAACCATCGTCGCTGTTCTTGGAAGCCGAACGAATGTTGACGCCCGGGGCTACTACCTGCGGTTTCAAGTTAGGCGAACCCTCAGGGTTGATGATATCGGGATCATCAGAAGGGCCCCAGTTGGAATGCGCAGCATACATGCCATTAAATTTGCCCGTTGAACCAACCGCAGTGACATTGCCATAGCGTGCCGGGTTGCCAACCGTGTTCAATCCTGGGGGATTTGAGTACCCACATGAGGTAGTATTGCCATTCGAGAAAACCGGATAAATTCCCGAGGCCAACCAGCTCTCGACCATGCCTTTGTACCAGGTATCCAAGAATGTCAGGCAATCGCCCCAAGAATTATTGATGATGTGCGGACGTTTGTTTGAGTCAGGGTTTTGCTTGTTCAGATCCCAGGGGGCTAACATGAACTGACCACACTCCAACAATTCGCTGTCGTTGCCCTCGAAAGCCTGGCAGGCAATCCAGGTAGCGCCCGGGGCCATGCCGATCTGGGTACCCTGGCCATCATCGCCGACCATAATGCCCATGGTATGCGAACCATGCCCATGCCAATCATTGGGGATATTGTCGCTGCCTCCAACCACTGGGTCCCACCAGTTGTAATTATGATCAAAAATCCCGTCGCCTAAATTACCGCGATATTGCTCCACCAGTGTCTCATGAGAATATCGCACACCCGTGTCAATATTTGCAACAACGATATCATCGCCATCAAAGCCCATATTCCAGACCTCGTCGGTATTAACCTGCCGGATATTCACTTCGACGTTGGCAGTGGGCTCGCTAATGGCGATTATATTTTCTACCGGTTCATAGAAGAAAGATTGTCGCCGGGCGCGCAGCGAATCGATCTCCACAAAGTTGAGCAGCCCATTGAAGGTATTGATATCGGACGAATTTACCAGGATGACATTGTCAATCCAGAAGGCTTCGTAATCCACCCCCCTGGCAGTCAAGTAAGCGCGTACGCGTTGTTGAGAGCTATCTGAAGCTGTTTTCAGCAAGTTGACCACAAAACGGCCGCGCGTTTCCCAATCTAATTCATAAGCCAGCGATAAATTTGGCCGCCGCTTAAATTGGATCATGTAGCCAGCCTCTTCCTCGACCATGAACTGAGCTTCCAATTCTGGTTCGATGACAGGCTCTGGTTCATCTTCTGCGGTTTGGTTTAGGAGGGAATCATTATCGGCAGCAAATACCCTTGACCAAGCCGTCAGGGGTGTCAATATTGTTATGATGATAATGAAATTGGTGATCAGCCTGAGTTTAAGCTTCATCAATCATTGCTCCGGTACCCACCAGGTGCAAATTTGTTGGCCATGTTCGTTTATAATTCTACCATTCCTTAGACGACCCTTTGACTTTGCCCTGACCCCTCACAGGGTGGGGAATCACTTGAAAAGGACTGCTCAATGAAAACTCTTGTACTTGGGGCAACCGGATTTATCGGCGGCCATATCGCTCTATCTGCATTGGACGCGGGCTGGAGCGTGCGCGGGATGCGGCGAAACTCAAAGAGCACTGGCCACCTTGGGGCAGCCCCGGTTGAGTGGGTCAATGGTAATTTAAAGGATCCTGCCTCCTTACGTCAAGCCATAAAGGGCATGGACATTATCTTCCACGCCGCAGCCTATTACCCACAAGAAGGTAATCCTCGCAAAGTGCCTGGTCAGGTCGCCTACGCAAAAGATGAAATTCAGCGTGTATTATCAGCGGTCAAAGACTCCGGCGTTCGACGATTTGTCTATACTTCTACGCTCTCCACAATCGGACACCCTAATTCTGAAGAAAACCGCTCAGCCGATGAGCGAGACGTATATCAACCAGGCACTTTGCCTGATAGCGGGTATTACGAAGCCAAGATCGCAATGGAAAATGCGGTTCTAGAAGCCGCCAAAGACAATCTAGATGTCGTCGTTCTTAATCCCACCGCGGTCTTTGGCCCTGGGGATGTGCATTTGACCATGGGCCAACTATTGATCATGGCTGCCCGCGGGCAGGCCATAGCCTGGCTACCAGGGGATATCAATGTTGTCGATGTGCGTGATGTTGCCCAAGCACATATTGCTGCTGTAGAAAAAGGGGGTTTAGGAGAGCGCTATATCATCGGAGGACACAACTACACCGTTAAAGATGCGCTCACTGAAGTTGCACAGATTGTGGGCGTCAAGCCGCCACGCTTCGAGGTTCCCATGAGCATGATCAAAGCCATAGTTTTGCTTAGTGATATAATCCCCGCGCTGCCGTTGCCCAGCAACCACTTACGTGCGCTGCCTTTATGGCAAGGGTACAACACTGATAAAGCAACGCAAGAATTAGGATTGTCAACCCGCCCCTTTGCGGACACTGTGCAGGATGCACTAGACTGGTTTAGAGAAGAAGGTTATGCCTAAAAAAATACTGGTTGTGGAAGACGAACCTACCCTACAAGAAACACTCAGCTACAACTTGGAGCGTGAGGGATATGACGTTGAAATTGTGGGAGATGGTGCTGATGCACTCACAACAGCTCGGGAACTGAAACCAAACTTGATCGTTATGGACATCATGCTCCCCAGCATGGATGGTCTTGAAGTCACCCGCATTTTGCGCCAGGAGATGAACATCCCGATCATTATGTTGACGGCCAGAGATGATGAAATTGATCGTGTAATTGGATTGGAGATCGGTGCCGATGATTATCTGACCAAACCTTTTTCTATGCGCGAACTCGTTGCTCGTGTCAAAGCACAATTGCGCCGCATCCGTATGATGCGCGAGGAAATTGGAGACAGCGTCAAACCATTGGGTGATCTCATGGTTTTTGACAACTTGACAATCAATCTGACTCGTCGCGAGGCATACATTGATGACAACGTGATTTCTCTCAAGCCTAAGGAGTTTGATCTGCTGTTATTCTTGGCAGAACATCGCGGTCAAGTAGTCTCGCGAGAAAAAATCCTAGAAGAAGTTTGGGATTGGGGTTTTAGCGGCGGAAGCCGCACGGTGGATGTTCACGTTCGCTGGCTGAGGGAGAAAATCGAATCCAATCCTTCAAAACCCAACCGCATCATTACGGTGAGGGGTTTAGGATACCGATTCGAAGGCTAAGATGTTGCCAAGTATTCGTTGGCGGATATTGATCCCTTATACCCTGTTGATTCTGATCAGTCTCACAGGGTTTGGCATATATCTGAGTAACGTCTCTTACCAATCCCAGTTAAAAAGCCTCGAAGAAAGATTATTGGACAACGCTCGGATCATCAGCGATTCACTTTCCAGCAACTTGGCCAATGATCTCCCCAGCAGCTATATTACATCACTCGCCAGTCATTGGGCTGAAATTATAGAAGCACGTGTCACGATAATTGATATTGAGGGCAATGTTTTGGGGGAATCACATACCGATCCATCACAAATGGATAACCATATTGACCGCCCTGAAATTCAGAGCGCCCTAACAGATGATTTTGGCAGCGGCCTGAGGTATAGCAACACAGTTCAATATGATTTACTTTATGTGGCTGTACCGATTACTCAAAACGAAGAAATTGTCGGTATCGCACGCGTTTCATTAGCCTTAGAAGAGATCGAAGCACAACGTGCTCAAATTCGCCGCACGATCATTATTGCGTCTGTCGTAACGAGTAGTGCTGCGGTTGTCTTGTCTATATTTATCGCCTCGTTGGTGACGCAGCCTATTCGCTCTTTGACTGGTGAAGCTCAGCAAATCGCCAAGGAAGAAGAAACTAGATTTCTTACAACTACTCATCGCGACGAGGTTGGTCAACTAACCCATGCCTTCAACGCCCTGGTAGAAAAACTTCAATCCCAAATTGCGGCCTTGCAATCTGAACAAGCCACCCTAACGGCCATGCTGCAGCAAATGACCGACGGGGTCATCATCGTCAACGAGAGCGGTCGACTAACGCTGATCAACAGTTCTGCGGAGCGGATGTTTGATGCGCAGGAAGAGAAAGCTGTTGGCCGATCAATTGCAGAAGTGATCCGCCAGCATCAACTGATAGAGCTTTGGGAACTTTGTATTGAAACTGGCAATGAGCAGTTCACCGACCTGGAACTTCCTCGCTTGGGCACCTTCATCCAAAGCATTGCCATTCCTTTGAACGAAGCCCTCCCTGGGCATATCTTGATGCTGTTCCAGCAATTCCCGGAATAGGGGCAGTTGAGCTAAGGTGGAGCAGGAGAAAAGG
>CAYQQX010000229.1:0-5909 GCA_964419495.1 uncultured Anaerolineales bacterium | reverse complement strand
ATGACTTCCTGCTCGGCTTCTGACCATGTGCGAGGGGCATCGAAAGAGCAGCTAACCCCCGCAACTACCCGCCCTTCGTAAACCAGGGGCCACAATCCGTTGGAGCGTATCCCCTCTGCCTCAGCAAGTTGCCTATACAGTTCACCTTCCGGCACAGATCGAAGGTCACGAATTAAAATTGGTTCCAATGATTCCCTCAGACGTGCCACTGGCAAGTCTCCGACTCGACTGATGATTTGCTCAACAAAATCGACTGAAAGATTGTAATACCAGGGGCAGGTGATCGCATGATCGGATATGCGGTAATACAACGCCGCCCTGTCGGCCGCGCTGAGGGCCAAGGCCCCTTTTCCAATGGCGGCCGCCGCATCTTCGAGTGTGGAAGAGCGGCTGAGATCTTCGCTGATCTCCGCCAGGCGATTCATCAACGTATTATGCTCGCGAATGTGCGCTTCGGCCTGCACCCGGTCGGTCATATCTTTCCATGTGGAAACAAAATGGATGATCTCTCCCTGGGGGTTTTTAAGTGGTGTCATGGTATGGTCCACATGGAACAGTTCACCGTTCTTCTTGCGGTTGATCACTTCACCGCGGAAGGTCTCACCATTCAATATGGTACGCCACATGTTTTGATAAAAAGCATCATCATGTAGACCCGATTTAACCACTCGCGGCGTTTGGCCTCGAGCTTCAGCCAGTGTGTAGCCGGTGAGAATTTCAAAAGCCGGGTTGACGTATTCGATAAGCCCTTGCGGGTCTGTAATAACCACCACATCGGCAGTTTGTTCGACTACGCTAGAGAGTTGGCGGCGCTCGGCTGTGGTCTGACTGCGGACGATCATTCCAACCAAGATATTGGCGACTGAGTTGAGAAAATTCATCTGGCGCTGGTTTTGTCGATGACCCTCTTCGAGATAGAGCATTAACACCCCGACGGTTTTATCCTCGGAAACCAGGGGAACAGTGTAGTGCCCGTGATCCGGCATAGCGTCATGGCAAATTGAATGTTGTTTATCTATATGATCAGCGTGGATAATTTCCTGGCTTGCAGCTGCCTGACCACACAGACACTGTCCAAAGAAAATCTGGTCACAGCGGGCTAGCATCTCCGGTGGCAGATTGCGATGAGCCATCATGATCAGGGTTTGTTCTTCAGCTATCGCGATGCTACCAACCGGTTTCAGTGGCAGCCAGGGAATTTCCAGGATGGCATCAAGGGCGTGTTCTAACTTCGCCTGCAAGGGATTTTCTTGTACGTCTATATTTAGTAATTCATTTAGCAGAGTTTGTTCTTGATGGCTGCGAGTTATTTCCTCCTGAGCGCGTTTTTGATCGCTGACATCACGCACTATGGCTGTTACCAGTTTACCCTCACTCGTTTCTAAAGTACTCAAGCCAATCTCTACGGGAAACTCCTCCCCGTTCTTTTGAAGGGCTGTTAACTCCATACCGATCCCCATTCGTTGGGTGCGTGAGTCAGTGTGATAGTGCTGCCGGTGAGCAACATGCGTTTGGCGTAGCTGATGAGGAATTAGGGCATCTACCGGTAGCCCCTGAAGTTCATTGTTTTTGTAACCAAAAGCCTTTTCAGCCCGATGATTGGCACGTTGGATTAAACCGGATTCATCCACAACCAGGATTGCGTTAGGCGCGGAATCGAAGATGGCGTTAACCTGCCGCTCCGCGTGAACGCGTTGAGTGACGTCCCGTCCGTACAAATTTGCGTAACCAGCATCTTCAATCGGTGCAATCGTGAAGAGAATAATCTTTTCTCCAACAGCAATCTCCGTTTCGATAGTTTCGCCCGATTGCAATGAGCGCAAGAAGGGTTCCAGTATTTTCTCAGGCAGCATATCACCTATTTTGCAGCCGCAGCTTTCCATTAAAGGGGAGCCAGTCTGGTTGGCGTATAGGATCGTACCATCACCAGCGGCCCTCAATACCGGATTGGGGTTTTCATCTGGGAATTTTGCCAGGCTCCTTATCTCCTTTTCAGCATCTTCCTGCTTGGTGATATCCTTCGTCACAACAACTGCGTGGGTAATTCCTCCACTCTCCTCTTGAAATGGCGTATATGCAATTTCAACACAGCGCAACCCCAAGGTCGAGTATTCAAGCCAGACTTTCTCTTGGACCACCTCGCCTCTAAAGCACCGGTCGAAACGTGAGCGAATCGTAGATTCAAATATTTCTTCTCCCCAAATTCCTGCAACTGTGTGTCCAACGATTCCATCTCGCGATATCCCATGAGCCTGGCAATAGGCGTCATTAGCTGCCTCGAAAACATACTCGCGATTTACCAGGGTCATCATCTCCTGAGTAGTGTTGGCGATGAATTCATAACGCTGGCGCATCGATTCTAAAGCTTTACGCTCGCTGACATCTCGTACAGTGCTCTGGATATGGAGGGGTTGACCATTCTCATCGTGTATAAGGGACACGGTTATTTCTACCGGAACTAGTGAACCATCTTTCCTGCGAAATGTGCGTTCATATGTAGGTATCCATTGTCCGGAAAGTAAAGCCTCTAGTTTATCCATGGAATCAGGATATTCCTGGGGCACAACGATATCCTCAGCTGTCTTGCCAACTAACTCTCCATTTTCATACCCCAACATGTCAGCAGCTCGTTGGTTGGTATCCAGATGTTCGCCGTCCAAATTTAAGATGAATACGGCGTCAGGAGATCGATTAAAGAGAGCATCATATCTCCGATTGCTTTCTTGCAGCTCTTTCGCCGTCCTCTTGCGCTCGGTGATATCCTTGGATATCGTCAACAAGAACGACTCATCTTCGATTTCTATGATCTCGGAAGACATCAATACAGCCCCCTCTTCTCCCGATTTCTTTCGAAAGCGCGCTTCATAGTCGCGAACCCGACCATGTTCCTGTAACAAACCCACGAATTCATCCCTATCGGCGGTGTCGACCCAGATACTGAACTCGGTGGATGTACGACCTATGATCTCGGCTCGGTGATAACCAGTCGCTCTTACGAAACTCTCATTGACATCCACATAACGTCCATCGTCGAGCGTGCTGATAATCACCGAGTCAGGGCTGGACATAAAGGCTTTGGAAAATTTCTCTTCCGACGATCTGATCTTTTCGAAAAGTCGGAATCGATCTATTGCCGGAGCCAACTGTCCGGCTAGGGTTGTCAACAGACGTTTATCCCCCTCGGTGAAGGCATTTGCTTGCTTGGCCTCGGCATTAATCACCCCAATGACCTGCTCGCCAACTTTTAGCGGTACACAAAGCTCAGATAATATATCGTCCCTGAATGAAACATAACCTGGTTCTTGTCGAATATCGGATACCAAATACGACTGACCGGTAGCCACTACCTTGCCAGTCACACCTTGTCCCAATGGGACAGTGATGGTAGATAAATCTACCTCGGTATCTTGATAGCTGTAGTGCGGCCTAAGCACACCTGCTTCATTGTCTACCAATAAAATCCCTAAGTTATCTGGATAAAATGTTGTGCCGACAATCTGGGTAGCTTGGGTGATCAACTCATCTTCGTTTGAGGATGCAATAATTGTTGTAGCTATTGCGTTCATGAGATTGAGTTCTCGTAATTTGCGTTGCGAGTCTTCATACAAACGAGCCTGTTCGATAGCAGTCGCCGCCTGGAAAGCAAAAACGGCAAAAGCGGGGTAATCCGCTTCCCGAAGATCTGGTCCCCAAACAGCCAGCATCCCAATCCTCTCATCCTTGACCATCATGGGGAGATATGTCACTGGCATGTGGGAAGCTACTCCGATTAATGCTATGATCTTCTTTAGAATTATTTCGGGAATATTTGGAAAGGCTTTCCGCGTTATCTCAACTGGGTCAGAGATGATCCCCTGCTTATGCCTGAGTTCCTCCGGGATTAGGTTGTACGGAAACCGATGACCTAGCAAGGATTTCCCAGCTAATTGTTCGGCCATCGATAGAATTTTCGATTCTATTGACGAATATTTGACAACGATTGCCTCATCTTCAGGATCAGAAATACCAATCAAGCAGGTGATCCCAAATTTTTTGAGTTCATTCCCCAAAGTCTCATGGACTTGATCGGGATTGCTTATAGTCTGAAGCTGTGTGGCAACCTGGCTCAAAGCAAGCATGAGCTGATTGGAGCGTGCTAATTCTTCCGCTTTATCATGCTGGGGTTTGTTATTCTGGGCTTCAATTGAGTCAACTTTTACTCGTCGAGTGTTTGATTTATGGACATCTTTTGTCATTTTTCCATCCTTCAAAAGAGGTTGGAGCAGTATGATTCGAATACGGGTATGTTAATCATCCTGGGTACGCACCCATACCATCAATCGAGCAGTGAATATGTCATATCGGAATGATACCAAACCCCAACTTGTATACAATAGTCCCCAAGTCACAAACAGGATTGCAGAATTGTTAAGCTGACACGACTATTTTTGACCTACATTTGTATGGAAAAATGAAATCATACGACTCCTGCCCAAAACAAACGTGTTTCGCTCGTGGGGGTATAGAGGATCTAGGGGGACATATCTGGCCGGAATTGATTGCTCTATATCCTGTCTCGCAAAAATTTCAAAACCACCTTCAGGGTGATGGCACCGTATGTTCATCAAGGGCTAGAGGAAATAGAGACCAGCGTGAATCACACGCTCCGTCGCCATGATAACAAATTGACGACGTCCGAACCTATAGGGACATTGAAATCGCTTAGTGGGATGCTTAGCCCCTGGCCTATGGCCTTAATAAATGCCTCTTTCCTGGTCCAGATTTGGAAGAACAATCTCAACCGATCTGCTGCCGGGGATGAAAAATAACTGGCCTTTCAAGAAACGGTTTGGTCAGTCCAGATTTTTTTTCTGAAGAAGCTTGAGATACCATATCATCGAAAAACATTTATTTCATCTAGGCCGTGTTGACATTTGGGGATTTCTCTCTAGAACAAGCTGTTTTCGAATCGCGCTCGTTTCTCTAGAAACTGTCAGAAAATTCAACACTATCTAGATACACATTTTAATACTACTCCCGCCAATTTACCTTAACATTTCAATTATAGACTTCACTGCAAAAAGGTAGCAGGACCCTCCTCAGGTAGAGAAAAGTTTAATATAATCGTAACATGTTCAAGAAAAACACAAAACACCTACAACCAGCATTGATCAGTGCGGCCAGCGAATTGCCGGAGAAGCAATTGAAATTGCTGAAAGGATCGTGGGCGAACATTTTCTATCAGGAATTCTTCATTCGGATTGACGAAGAAATCTTTGCGATCTTGTATTCCGATGAACCATCGCGCCCGAATGTGCCGGTGAATGTGATGGTTGGGCTAGAAGTCTTGAAGGCGGGTTTGGGTTGGAGCGATGCAGAGTTGTATGAAAACTATTGCTTCAACCTTCAGGTACGCTATGCGTTGGGCTATGATCGTTTAGGAGATGGCGACTTTGCCATACGCACGTTGTACTACTTTCGAGAGCGCTTGAGCAAGTACTACCTGAAAACTGGGATCAACCTGCTGGAACAAGCCTTTGAGCAAATCACAGATGCGCAGATTGTGGATTTGCAGGTGCGAACTGGGATGCAGCGCATGGATTCCACACAAATTGCGAGTAACATTGTGGAAACCAGCCGTCTACAATTGCTGGTAGAAGCCATACAGCGAGTACATCGGATCTTGAGCAAAACGGATCAGAACCGGCTAGCGGCGAGCTTTGCAGCCTACATCAAAGGTACAGCCGGACACTATACTTACCGGGTGAAGGGCAAAGAAGCTGTCCAGGAACACCTGCGCCAAGTCGGGGAAGCCAGCTACCATTTGTTGGCAGACCTGAAAGATACCTATGCCAGTCAAAAGGCCTATCAGGTGCTAGCACGCATCTTCGCAGAGAACTTCAACTTGGTGGAAGGCGGTGTCTGTCCCA
>CAYQQX010000228.1:0-5912 GCA_964419495.1 uncultured Anaerolineales bacterium | reverse complement strand
AATCTTTAGCTAAAGAGAATCTCCCTGGAAATAGGGGGTCGGGGGCGAAGCCCCCACCCCCTATTTCCAGGGAAACCTGGCTACGTGTGCGTAACACGAGTTAATTTCTTTCGGCCCAAAATTTGTCAGTCCATTGCATATGGTATGATGATCATATTCCTCTAAAGTCAGCAAACAGCATCACAATCGAAAAACCACCAATGTCCAAGACTGTCGAGAAACTCGAAGCTGAACTAAACTCTTCGCCTTCTGCGGAAAGGAAAATTGATCTGTTGAATGCATTGGCGTGGGAATTGCGCGATGCGGAAACCATTGGTAGAGCTGATGCGGTGTAATTTTTCAAAAGATATATTATGCATTACTATCGCGATCATCCTTCACCAGATAGAGATAAATTTGAGGGCCTTGATAAAAGGTTGGAGAAACGATTGTCAGGAGATACATCGTCCTCTGAATGGGTTATTGTCCACACCATGTTAGAGGAAGGAAAATATGCTTTCAAAAATCTAAATTGCCCCACATGTGTGGACGCTACTGGTGAGCTGCTAGATGTTGAATTCAATTATCTGGTATCTTGTTATGGGGATTATGAAAAATTTAGAGCATTCTATGGTGATCATGTAATTCTAACTATGGAGCATAGGATATCGAGGGAGACCCATTTGTTCCAGAGTATTACACGATACGCGGGTTGATTATGATTTGCGTCATCCACCAAAAGAATTCTGGGATTATTTTGAACCAGGAAAAGAGGAAATTGCCAAGAGATTTTTGAGAGGGGAATAATAACGAGTGGGTTGCTGAGAAGATTGTTGGATTGGCGCCACCTCGTGGTTCGTTTTGCCAAAAAATATGCTAATCTTGAAGCAAGTAATATTTTAGATTCTTTGAAGCAAAGGAGTTGAGTCATGATAATTCGCAGATTAATTACCTTGAATGCATTACTTGTCGCGCTGGTATCTCTTACTGCGCTTCTGTCACCAACCTTTTTCCTTGAATCCTATGGATTCGAAGTTACCCTTTCGACGGTCACACTGATGCGAGTATTCGGTGCGATCATCATCGGATATGCAGTAATCAATTGGCTGATGCGCAACGAGGCCGCTTCTTCAGCGCGCAGGGCATTGCTGATTAGTGCTGGCGTGAGTTACATTGCGTTCGCGATTGTCAACATCATCAGTTATTTTGTACTTCCAGATGTAAATTCAATCATCGGTTGGGTGTACTTCGGACTAAACGCAATCCTCGGAGTTGCTTTCTTGGTTTTAGGATTCAGAGAGTCTGTTGAATAATTCGTTGAACCTTATGCGTTTTCGGCCTTGCCGTAGTAAGCCTGTAAATTGTGCCAAAAGGTTCAATTTATCCACACCCCTGAGATAAACATGAGACTCCATCGGTCACATTTCTAGGATGGGCCTGATCATTTGACCCTATTTCTTTGCCAAGGAGGAGCGAAAATGATTCCTAATTCAAATTTTGAGAGCAAAAATATTGTAGAAGAGCCTCATTCATTTGAAGCCATAATGAGGCTTTGGACAAAGTTCTTTTCAATGGATACGCGTTTCTTTCTGCTGGAAATACCTCGAACTGATGGCCTGAATACGTTAGTGGGAGTGATTGTTTATGCAGTCGTTATCACAGTCAATTCTATGATGACGACTGCGTTAACGTTTTCAGAAACGATGTCCAAAATACCTTTGGAATATACAGAATTTATGCCAGATTCATCAACAATTCTCTTAATCTCTTTGTGTGGTGGCTTGATAGGCACTCCGCTAACTTTTTATATTGGCAATGGAATTCTCTTTGGCATTGCTAAGTTGTTTGGAGGAAGAGGAGAATATGCTGTTCAAACTTATTTGCAATCTTTATATATTGTGCCTCTGGGTATCATTACTTTGGTTCTTTATTTGATATCATTAGTGCCCATATTGGGGAATTTCATTTACTACCCTGTTTTGTTTGGCGTGAGTATATTTGGGATAATTTTGAGCGTACGATCAATTAAAGCAACTCATGACTTTACAACAGGCAGGGCAGTCCTTGTAGTTATCGCGCCAATGATCGTTGTATTCGCACTTTTTGCATGTATTCTGATTGTTTCACTATCGGCCCTTGGTCCGGCAAGCCAAGGCACATTTTCAAACATAATAGTTCAAATGCTGGTCTAACATAATCAACAAACCACTCGTTGGTTATTGGGCCGTGTTGACAATTGGCGACTGCTCTCTGGAAATGATATTCATCCAATTGGCATTATTTGCCTGTAGGCATATGAAATGTCAACACTACCCAGTCAACCTACGATGCTGCCCTATTTAATTATCCTTCGACTGCGACGCCCAAATGCGAGAAATTTACCAAAAAATGCCTGAGCGGACACTGAGTTGAATCCTGAGCCTGTCGAAGTGGTAGTCGAAGGGTGGTTTATGGCGTCTTCGCTCAGGATTTCGAACCGTTTGGTGTCAGCTTGAGAAAGTGAAGGTTTAGAATGACTAAGATCAAACGATTCTCAATTTGGAATCGAATTGGCATCAAAATATTCTCGCCAATCCTCATATGGGTGTCCGGGTGCGCTCTCGTCAATTTCAGGGGATCGCTTAGACTTGGAAAATCATGATAACGTTCCGAGAGACAACTTGGAGTGATTTCGATCAAGTCTATGAGATTTACATGGATGAAACAGTGAATCCATACGTCAACTTTGAAATCATGGACAAGAAATCATTTCGCTCAATTTTCGACACAATGATCGAGCAGGGAGGCTTCCAGGTTGTTGTTGATGATGGTAATGTGGTTGGGGCGTTAGTTATAAGCCGTTTTGATCATCGCCTTAGACACCTGGCTTATATTGGTGCGTGTGGGATTAAGCAACAATATCAAGGCAAGGGGTGTGGTAAAAGAATAATGCAGGAATTAATTAAGGCATTGGGTGATGAAGGGGTTAGAAGAATTGAGTTGAGAGTTGAAGCAGACAATGTGCGCGCAATCGGCTTCTACAAAAAGCTTGGTTTTGCGTATGAAGGCACACACCGCAAGTATATGAAACGAGAAAAGGAAAAAGAATTTATTGATGCGCATCTGATGGGTTTGTTGTTGAAATAATTTCGATGATATTGAAATTATTTATCTTAGGAGGAAATGAGATGGAGAAGAAAGGTAAAACACAAGCAATGTTGGGAATGTTGGCTCTCGTAGCATTAATATTAGTGTTATTAATTCTCTTTATGATTTTAAAAAATGATGCCTTGAACAATTATTTTGCGAATAGAGCAATGGAAAACAAAGGCATCGCAGCCTCTTTGCCATCAGAAATTATGGAAGAGGAGGCCGAGAAATACTATATATCTGAAGAGCGTGTTATTGGCAAATATGTATATCGGCTTTGGGAACAAGATAGTGTTATTGCAGCAGCGGAGGGGGAATATCCACGAATGTATGTGACACTCTCCTTGAAAAGTGAACCAGCGATCAACATAGTGGAAATTTGGGGATTGCCAGTGGAAATCATTTCTCATTCTGGGAAAGACATAACCGGTGAGGGAAACCCCGACCTGGTTGTTCAAAGGCATACGGGTGGAGCGCATTGTTGTTTTCAATACTATGTTTTTGATTTGGGGGACACTGCTGTTTCAAAACACCTTGAATCTCAACCTTCCAATTGTTTTGGTGAGTTCAAAGATTTAGATGATGACGGGGTGTATGAAATCTTCACCTGTGACGATTTTTTCACTTATGAGCACTGTAGTTCTGCAGAAGCACCTCGGGCACCCTTAGTGCTAAAGTTTGTCCCAGGATGGGGATACCTCCCAGCAACACCTAATTTTAAAGATTTGGAACAAATTAGAATGCGCATTGTTACGGATGTTGCTGAGACAGAACATGGCCTCAGTAAAGAGCATCATGAAAAAGATCGGGAGGCGATTGTTTCTGATGTGCTTTGCCCAGCCCTACAAGTTGCCCTAGATTATCTATATATTGGCGAAGCAGGAGCGGCTGAGAGCGAGTTCCGGCGGTTATACAAATATTCAGATGTGAGTGATATATGGTGGTATTTAACTAATCAAGTCTATAAGAGTCGGTTATTTACCCCAGATGAGTTAAAGGTGCATGTATATAGTGAAAGATAATTTATGGCTCAAGAAGAAGCCTGCCAAATTTTGATGCAAGGGGCCAACGTGTGGAACAAATGGCGCCAGGAAAACCCAGTATGGAAAAACATACCTATATTCAGAAAAAACTACTTGAAGACTTTCAAGATCGAGGCTTGTTTGAAACATCCCATGCCTACGGCCTTCAGTATTTAGAGGGCGTGTTTGATCGCAATGTATTCCCATCAGAGGCTGCTCTTGATCGGCTAAAGGAACTAGATGAAGGTTTTCCCGACGTCCCTTCAGATGCGTCTGATGTGATTGAGTTGCTGAACCAGGTTGGATCTCCGTCCACCGTGGCACAATTAGGGGGCAGATATTTTGGCTTTGTGTGTGGAAGTGCTGTTCCAGCGGGTTTAGCCGCAAAACAATTGGCAACCTTTTGGGATCAAAATGCCGCCATGCACGTGCTTTCACCCATCGCCTCTAAGCTTGAAGCAATCACAGAGACTTGGCTCAAGCAAATCTTTAATCTGCCAGAAAAAACTGTGGCAGGCTTTGTCAGTGGAACGTCGTTGGCTACCTATTGTGGTTTGGCAGCAGCAAGATACAGCGTGCTTGATCGCATGGGGTGGGACGTAGGCGAAAAAGGCTTGTTTGACGCCCCGCGCCTAAGAGTGGTGACTGGAAGGCAAGCTCATTCCACAGTCTTAAAAGCGATCAGTTTGTTGGGCTTTGGCCGGGAAAACATTGAGTGGGTTGACGTAGACGACCAGGGCCGCATTATTCCAGAAAATATCCCTGCGTTGGATGACAAAACGATCCTCATCCTTCAGGCGGGAAATGTAAACAGCGGCTCTTTTGATGCATTCGATGTTATTTGTGAAATGGCGCAATGCGCAAATGCTTGGGTCCATATTGATGGCGCCTTTGGCCTTTGGGCTGCGGCCACCGAAGAATTGTGTCATCTGACTCGAGGTATGGAGTTGGCAAATTCGTGGTCGGTTGATGGGCATAAAACGCTAAATACGCCATACGATTGCGGTATTGTCCTATGCAAGGATGAGCGCGCCCTGATTTCTGCCCTTCACATGCAAGGTAGTTACATCGTCGAAAGCGAAGAAAAGGACGGTATGTTTTACACACCTGAAATGTCCAGAAGGGCGAGAGCAATCGAGCTTTGGGCTACCTTGAAATATTTGGGGAGATCTGGCATTGATCAAATGGTAACCGGGTTCCATGAACGAGCGGTACAATTCAAAGCACAACTCCAAGAACATGATTTTGAGATACTCAATGATGTAGTCTTCAATCAAGTATTGGTCAGGTGTGAGGACGATGATTTGACCGAAAGGATCTTGAAAAATATTCAGGAAATGCGCGAATGCTGGGTCGGGGGCGCCAAATGGTTTGATAAAACGGTCATCCGGATCAGTGTTTGTTCATGGGCGACGACCAAAGGTGATGTCTCTCGTTCTGTTGAATCCTTTGTCGCTGCCCGAGATAACGCAAAGGTCGAAATTTCCACCTAGAAGATTTTACAGACGTGTCAAAAGGCCCGCCTTTGGCGTGAGCCATCGCCGAAGGCGAGGCGAAGAATCTCATAAAAAAATTACGCTTATTGCGTTGCCAAAGTTTCGGACTTTGGTGTTGAAATCCATCCCAGGCTGACGACAAAACCTAAAAGCATGATAACTGCCCCGATGTAATAGGGATATTCTATCTAAAAGTCGAAGAGAATACCCTCCACCAGTGGGCCGGCGATACGCCCCAGGCTGATAAAGGCATTGCTCAAACCCATGGTGATGCCTTGGTCTAAGG
>CAYQQX010000227.1:0-5924 GCA_964419495.1 uncultured Anaerolineales bacterium | reverse complement strand
GTAACTACTCAGTCTCTCTTATTGCAATCTCTAACGTAACACAAACCTAAAACCAATAAAACTCAGTTATATTCAAGTTCATTATGTCCACAGGTTCTATAGATCATCATCAACTAGAAGATTTAGACAAAACATCTCTTATCAAGATCATTCTTGAACTCCGGGAGATGTTGAATGAGCAGGCTGCTGAGATTCAGTCCCTGCGTGATCAAGTCTCAAAAAACAGTAGCAACAGCGGGAAACCTCCAAGCAGCGATGGTCTAACAAAGCCGCGTACGCGCAGTTTACGAGAGAAGAGTGGGCGCAACAGTGGCGGTCAGAAAGGGCATAAAGGTCATACTTTAGAAATTGTTGAGACCCCAGACTATATTGAAGTATATGAGCTTTCAAACTGTTCACACTGTTCAACAAACTTGGAAGGCATCGGCATCAACAGATACGAGAAGCGTCAAGTCTTTGATATTCCACAGATGCAGATGGAGGTTACTGAGCACCGAGCTGAGGTCAAACTTTGTCCGGTGTGCCAAATAGAAGCCAAAGGCGTTTTCCCGACAAATATCACAAAACCTGTGCAGTATGGGCAACGCATAAAGGCACAAGCTGTCTATTTGAACAACTATCAGTTGCTTCCTGTTGCTCGATCTGTTGAGCTATTCAAGGACTTCTACGGTCATTCACCTTCAGAAGCGTTCATATTCTCAGCCAACAACGCTATGGTGGAAGCAATTCATCCAAGTCTGGAAGCTATCAAATCGGCTCTCATCCAGGAGCATCTTGTTCAATTTGACGAAAGTGGATTGCGGGTAAAAGGGCAGTTGAATTGGCTTCATTCAGCGGGCACCAATCATCTAACCTATTATGGGGTTCATCCTAAACGCGGTAAGGAAGGCATGGCAGAAATCGGTATTTTGCCTGCTTTCAAAGGCATCGCTGTACATGACCATTGGAAATCCTATTTCACCTTCAGTGATTGCCAACATGCGCTTTGTAATGCTCATCATCTGCGAGAACTCCATTTTATTCACGAGCAATACGAAGAAGAATGGGCATACGATATGGCAAAGTTGTTGGTGAAGATCAAGAAGCGAATGGAAAACATAGAGTTAGGAGAACTATCCCAACAGGAACTGGTGCAATTTGAAGAAGATTATGACAATCTTGTCGAACAAGGTCTTGAAGCTAATCCGCCACCACGCATCCCCTTGCCTAAAAAACGAGGGCGAAAGAAACAAAGCCCTCCCAAAAACCTGTTGGACCGTTTGAAGAAATTCAAATCACAAACACTAGCTTTTATGATTGACCCTCGCGTCCCTTTTGACAATAACTTGGCAGAACGTGATGTCCGCATGATTAAGGTCAAACAAAAAGTATCAGGTTCTTTTAGAACAGAAGATGGAGCTCATAATTTTTGCTCGATCCGTAGCTACATCTCTACTGTGAGAAAAAATAACTTGAATGTGATTGACGCGCTCCAGAAGGCATTACTTGGAAAACCCTTCATGCCATTAGAAAGCTGAGTAGTTACCAATTTTCTTTGTTTTTATGTAGCTAATAATCTCTTTCTGTTAGCAAGACATGAAACTAACGATTTTGTATATCTTGTTGAATAAGGATTTTTAGCCCTTCAATTGCCACCTGAATAGGGCGGTTAATGTCAAGGCGAGAATTAAAATCAGCAATTTCTTCTGGGGTTTCTGGGGGTTTTTCAGATATAGATGCCATCAACATCACGCCTCCCGCACGTTTCCTGTGAATGGAAGACAATACAAATATTGTTGAGGCTTCCATTTCTGAGCAAATTGTTCCCCCAGCAGTCCAGGCTTTCCAGCGTTGGTTCAATCGCCTATCTACCGGCATACGGTCTGGTTCTATTTCTCCAAAAAACGAATCTTTCGACTGAGTTGGTCCGACATGATAAGGAATTCCCAGCTTTTTAGCACCTTCCCGCATTGCCAGTACAACATCCAAGTCTGCAATCGCAGGGAATTCAATTGGCATATAATGCAACGTGGTCCCCTCATCCCGAATGGCAGAATTAACCACAGCAACATCCCCAGTTCTAATCTCAGGCTGGATACCGCCAGAAGTACCGATACGAATAAATGTATCTGCTCCAATCGCGATCAATTCTTCGACAGCGATTGCTGTCGAAGGGCAGCCAATCCCAGTGGATACCACGGACACTTTTTCGCCAAGCAATGTACCAGTGTATGTGTTATATTCTCGATTTTGGATGATATGTTTTGGGTCATCAAAGTAGGCAGCAATTTTTTCGCAACGGCCCGGATCCCCAGGCAATAGCACATACCGCCCAACATCACCTGCTTTCATCTGAATATGATATTGAAGCTCAGTTTCTTTTGTCATTTATTCTCTCCTTCTCATTCTTACGATCTAGTTGAATCAATAGCTTAATCGCCTCTATCGCAGTCTTGATTACCGGGGCAGTATCCGTTGAGACGCCCAGTTCTGGTTTATCTTGATTCATGGCAATAAGAGTAATGCTGCCAACCCGTAAGCGGTAGATGGCGCCTAAGCTAAGCAAAATGGCAGATTCCATCTCGGCACAGATTGCGCCCCCTTGCACCCAAGCCTTCCACCGTTCCTCTAAGAAATTGGCAACTGGCATGCGCTCTGGTGCCATCTGACCAAAGTACGAATCTTTTGAATGGGAAATCCCCAAATGGGTATTGTAGCCAAGTTTTTCTGCAGCTTCTCTCAATGCAATAACCACATCAATATTAGCAACAGCTGGAAACTCCGTTGGTAAGTAATGTTTGCTGGTGCCTTCATCTCGAATACTACCGGTGATAATTGCCAAGTCCCCAGGAATTTGGTGGGGCTGCATCCCCCCGGAAGTACCTACCCGAATAAAGGTATCTGCCCCTACAGCTCGAAGTTCTTCGATTGCAATTGCCGCAGATGGATTGCCTATCCCAGTGGAAGATACAGATACTGGTTCATTCAAGATGCTGCCTGTATAAGTGACATATTCCCGGTTTTCAGCAATTTTTTTTGGGTTATCGAAATGGGATGCGATGACTTTGCACCTACCAGGATCACCAGGCAAGATTACAAACCTGCCAATATCACCTGGTTCAATAGCTAAGTGATGTGATTTCACCATAAAAATACGTTATGTACCTTGATTATCTTGAATTGCGTAACGGAAAATTCCATGGCTAGATCAATTCAAATTTGACGCAATTCAAGATACTTAAGAATAAGGGTTATTGCCGGTCAGCTACCAATGTCGTGGCATGGTAATGTAAAACTCCAGGTTTCACTTCGCCGTCCAGTTTGCCGGCGATTTTTGAGATTAGTACGCCAATAAAATGGATATTCTTCGGAAAAATATCGGCTGCCTGAGCTCGAAAGAAAGCAGTGGCATTAAGTTGTTGTCCATCTAAATAAAAGTGGATTTCGCGCAAACATTTCGCATCATCATCACTGGTGTGAGCAGGCGAGCTAATATTGGGTATGGTAATTACTGCTCGTTTCGAATGTGGAAACAAGGTTAAGCATGCTACGACATTTGAGATTTTTGCATCCATACCGTCCCGATAATCTCCCTGCGCCCCCCCGCGGTATGCGGAAAAATATTTTTTTTTGTCTTCAGAGGAAATATCTTGCTCCAAGTTCCAAGCCGAGTAAACCACAAGAGCCTCTTTGGGAAATAAATCTGTTTCGACTTCCCAGCTATCCATGCGAATATTCTGATGGAAGTTTCGAATCATGCCGTGTTTGGTGGTCAAGCGCTTCATTAATTGATAAGTCTCTTGACAGCTTATTGTATCCAAGGCTAAATACTCCTACCCAACTGAATGCTCAAGGTATAGATTCTACGAACTTTGCTGTCGATCCTGTTTGATCAGGATTTTGACGCTCTCGATGGCGGTTTCTATCAGTTGTGAAAGATCGGAAACGTGCTCGTCGGGGCTATCACCTTCCTGGTTCCAGCCAATTAGCATAATGCCGCTGGCTCTTTTGCGGTAGATACTGCTCAAGACGAAGATTGCAGCCGCTTCCATCTCTGAGCAGATTGCGCCACCTTGTACCCAGGCTTTCCAACGGTTGAGCAACCGGCTGTCAACAGGCATTCTTTCGGGTTGATGCTGCCCAAAAAAAGAATCTTTCGAATGAGAAATTCCCAAATGGTGTGGATACCCTAGTTTTTTTGCAGCATCTCTTAGTGCAGAGACCACGTCTATGTCTGCAACCGCAGGAAATTCTGGTGGCATGTAGTGCAACGTCGTGCCTTCGTCTCGAATGGCCCCGGTTACAATACCCAAGTCACCAGCTTTGAAGTGGGGCTGCATACCTCCTGAGGTTCCAACTCGGACGAAGGTATCTGCTCCTATCATAATTAACTCTTCTACTGCTATTGCGGTAGAAGGACAGCCAATCCCCGTGGATGTCACAGATACTTTTTCCCCCAGCAAGGTACCTGTATAAGTTTTATACTCGCGGTTATAAGCGACTAATTTGGGGCCATCAAAATAGCTTGCAATCATTTCGCATCGGCCAGGATCTCCGGGGAGAAAAACGTAGCGTCCAACATCTCCCTTTTTCATTTGAATGTGGTACATAACCTCTTGTTCTTCCATTTTATGTCCTTATATCAAGTTTAGAATTTGAAGGCAGGTAAAAGGATTGTAGCTATAATCGCTTACATCTACTCGCAATAATATTAGGCATTTAAAGCAGCACGGATAGCAAAGAATGCGAAAAGAAAAAATCCGATAGTCGCACCAAGTACTAAGGTGATTGCAAAAGCAGAAGAGAATATAATAGATTGACTCCAGTCCAGGCTTTTATCCACGATCACCCAATAAGTTACGGCACCAGTGACAATAAAACCCAGGAATAAGGCAAAATAGTCGAAAAATGCCATTCGAACCTGACGAAAACTCGTTTTTTGGCCACTAGAGCCAAATGCGCGCGATTCTAAAGAGATAGAAAGCTGTTGTACGCGTTCAATCGCACCCACAAATACTGGCACCATACTGGGCAGTATAGCGCCAAAACCCGATCCTTTCATGGCTCTCGATTTTTGGGCATTAAGTACAGTTCCAAACTCATTTTGCAATATCGGAATTAGTTGGAGAGTCATCACAAAGACAAAGTTTAGTACATAGGGCATCCCGATTTTCTTCAGCGAGGTGAAGATGTCGGAAGGGTGAGATGTCATAATAGTAACCATTGCCCAGGTAGTCATAGCCATAATGCGGAGTAGCAAAGAAATGCCGCTATATATGCCTTCTTGGTAGATTGTAAAGGGGCCAAATCCTACAATTTCCGTCCATGGGCGGGGAAAAGCAGGAGCAATGCTCTGCAGTGTGATCAGTGTAAGGCTGATGGGAAACAAAATCATGGCTACTTTCACATATGCTTTTGTGATCTGTGAATAAAACACGAGTAGCAGTCCAACAAAAAAAGCAACCCCAAGAACAGCAATATTCCTAGTAGAAAAAGATATAACCAAGATACCAATGGTCCAAAGTAATTTGGGAAGCGGATTCATCCTGTGGATGGTCGAGTTTCCTGGCACCATAGAGATTGGGATAACAACACCCTGCATGATTTACACTCCTACTTTTATCAAGAATTTAATTTGTAGCCAATTTGACCATTTCGTTCACGCTCAAAACCACATCATCCAAGTTTTGTTTATCTTTACGGACGCGCAAAGAAAAACTTGTTATCTGGGGAGGTGTGAGATGGGTGCTAGCCATAATCTCATCGTTGGAAAAAACCTGGCGTGGAGTACCATCCATTATCAATTCGGCATCTCGCATCACAAGCATTCTCTCAACTACTTCCGCAAGCAAGATCATGTCATGCGCCACACATAAAACGGTAGCGCCTTCATCCCGAAGTTTTTCGATCAGGCGGTAAACCTTACGAGTGGTGACATTGTCTTG
>CAYQQX010000226.1:0-6010 GCA_964419495.1 uncultured Anaerolineales bacterium | reverse complement strand
GCCAAGATGGTGACAATTATCCTCGCCAAGTTCGTATAACCCCTAAATTATATAGGTATGTCCAAAATTGTTTTCGCATACACTAGTAACGACCATCGGTCGGTTATAAGGATAATAATATGCCCAAAGGAATACGTCTCACAGAAAAAGAAAGAGAAGATCGGCGACGAGAGATTGCTCATATTGCCGCAGATATGATTTTCGAAAAAGGGTTCAATGAGACCTCTGTCAGCCAAATAGCGAAAGCAGCCGGTATGGGAAAATCATCCTTTTATGATTACTTTCCCACCAAGGATGACATCATCCTTTGTCTGCTCGACGAGCCTCTCTCAGAACTCAACCACCTAGCCGATACCATCATCGATGGAGAAGGTAGCGTTGTTGAACGGCTGCGAAAGCTGATGAAGAAGCATCTCGAAATCTTACTTCAGGACAAAGCTTTTATTCTAAAGTTGACTTTGGCTGCACAAAGTCTAAGTACTGAGAACCAGCAGCGCTACCAGGCTAAACGCTATGCCTACCAAGATCGGCTGCAAGGCTTGATTGAAGAAGGCATTACCCAAGGAAGCATTCGCCCTATCAACGCTGCGGTGGCTATGAAATCCCTGTTGGCAATTATGACTCCGGTAGTCTTCACAACCCGGCCAGTTGGCAGCGCAGAAGAGATGCTCGATGACGCCCTGGACATTTTCCTGAGAGGCATCCAGGCTTAATTTTTTTTACTCACAAACCGACCATCGTTCGCTTTACTAATGATATTGGAGAATCCAGTGAAAAATCAATACATACTCCCCCTCTATGACGTTGCAGCCTCCCTCAATACCGTTGGTGGTAAAGGAGCTTCCCTTGCTAGGTTGGTTCGGGCTGGATTGCCTGTGCCTGGTGGATTTCACATCACTACACGGGCTTACCGCCAATTTGTCCATGAAAACAATCTTCAACCTGGAATTTTGGAGGCTCTTGCTCCTGTAGATCTATCTAGCCCCCAAACATTGCAAACTGCCTCCCAGGTCATAAACCAATTATTCATGGGTGGAGAGATTCCCCAAGCCTTGGCAGATGCTATTATCAGTGGCTATGCGCAAATTTCTGGCAACTCCCCTGCTGTCGCAGTGCGGTCATCAGCGACAGCTGAAGATTTACCCGAGGCATCCTTTGCTGGTCAACAGGAGACGTACTTGAATATCCGCGGCGCGGATGCAGTGCTGGAAGCCACCAAGAAATGTTGGGCTTCCCTGTGGACAGCACGCGCCATCGGCTACCGCGCCCGCCAGGAGGTTGTCTCCGAAGGTGTCGCCCTGGCAGTAGTTGTTCAGCGGATGATTCCAGCCGCGGTGGCGGGCATCATGTTCACAGCCAACCCACTCAACGGTAAGCGAAACGAGGCCGTCATCAACGCGGCCTGGGGTTTAGGGGAAGCCATCGTCGGGGGCCAGGTCACGCCGGACACCTTCACGGTAGAGAAGTCTTCGGGTGCAGTGATCAGCCGCGAGGTAGCGCGCAAGGCCGTCCAAACCGCGCGTACCGACTCTGGGGTTGAGCAGCAGCCCGTTCCCGAGCATATCCAAAATAGCTCATCCCTCACAGAGGAGCAAGCAGTTGAGTTGACACGGTACGGGTCGCAGATCGAAGAAATGTACGGCATGCCCATGGATATCGAGTGGACGCTTACTGAGAGTGATTTCGCCATCGTGCAAGCGCGGCCCATAACCGCCTTGCCAGATCCGCCCTTGGATTGGTCGCCGCCTGATCCCAAAGGCGTTTATCTGCGCACCAGCGCTGTTGACCTGATGCCGGATCCACTCAGCCCCCTATTCATCTCCTTAGGGCTCCCAGCACTGGTCGCACAGACCTACCCCATGACGGAGCGCATCACAGGCTCAGAGCCAGCCTTTGCGAAAGATTATTTCACCGCCATCAATGGCTATGCCTATATGAATTCAACTGTACCGAAGGAAGCCATGCGGTGGATCTTTACCGGTTTGCTTCCTTCTACAATGCGCATCATGCGTCTACTTCCCATGTGGCGAGATGAAATGCTGCCCGAATATCAAGACAAAATCGACGCATACAAAGACAAATCGCCTGGCGAAATGAGCGCAAACGAGCTTTGGAAGGACGTACAGGAAATTCTCAATGCCGCTATGTATTACCTTGCCGGGTTGCGCTACTCCACGATGAAAAACTCGGCCGGCTCTGAGGGCATACTCACAACTGTGTACGAAAAAATGGCTCAACAAGAAGGCGACCCACCCGCAGCAACCTTGTTGATGGGTTACGACAGCATCCCGGTGAAAGCGGAAAAAGCACTTTATGATCTGGCAATGTGGGTCAAGGAAAGTGATCAACTAAAAAGTTATATCCTAGAGTCATCTACAGAGAAATTGGTGCAGCAAACCTCAAATGAAGGATTTGTTTTGTGGGATGAGTTTGAATCGAAGCTCCAAGCCCACTTGGATCGATTTGGGCACATCATTTACTCCTTAGATTTTGCCGAACCCCTGCTACGAGAGCACCCCGAGCCGATGCTGGAAATCATCAAAATGTACCTGCGCGGTAAGGGCACTAATCCTCACAAGCGCCAGAAGAACAGCGAAGAACTGCGTATCAAGACCACAGAAGCCGTTCTCCAACGCCTTAAAGGATTCAAGCTTTGGGCATTTACCAAGGCGCTCAACTACGGTCAATCGAATGCTGAAGCGCGCGATGATGCCCTGGCATATTTAGGGCTCGGGTATCCACAATTAAGGACAATGCTACTTGAACTGGGCCAGCGTCTGGCGGATGCAGGCGGGATCCAACAAAAAGAAGACATATTCTGGTTGGAGAAAGCTGAAATTGAACAAAGCATGCCGCTACTTGAAAGCGGGAATCACATTGAGAGTCTATCGGGGCGTGTGAACTCACGTAAATCATTTTCGGTAAAAGTAAGCATCTTACCCCCACCGCCCGTTATCCCTGAGAAGAAAAGAGTCAAAGGGATGAAAACCGAGCACTTTGTGCACGGCGCTGATGTGGCCCAAGCTGGCGATTCTCTCAGTGGTGTGGCGACGAGCGCAGGCATAGTGACAGCGCCAGCCAGTGTATTGCTCAGTTCTGCTGACTTTGGCAACATGCAGCCAGGCAATGTCCTGGTCGCGGGCACAACCACCCCCGCCTGGACACCGCTCTTTGCAATGGCATCCGCTGTGGTCACTGATGTTGGCGGGCCGCTCAGTCACGGCTCAATCGTGGCGCGCGAATACGGAATTCCCGCCGTAATGGGCACAGGCGTGGGAACCAAGCGCATTCAAAATGGTCAGATTATCACAGTAGATGGAACCAAAGGAAAGGTGCTACTGGATGTCCCTGACTCATCGCCCGATTCTGACCAAGCCCCTCCCTTCGAATGGGCGCTCCCCAACCCAAAGGGTACTTACGTCCGCGCCAGCATCGTCGATTTACTACCTGATCCGCTTAGCCCACTTTACTTAACGTTGGGAATCCCCACCTTCAAGCAGCAAATGCCAAAAATTGGGAGGCGCTTGTTGGGCTCAACTCCTGTCTTAGCAGATGACTATTTTACAGAGATCAACACCTATGCCTACATGAACTCTGCTTATCCGCCCAAATCTATCTGGTGGCTGCTCACAGGCATGCTGCCCGCTTATCCAAAGCTACTCAAGAATCTTGTCCCTTTATGGCGGGATGAGCTGCACCCAGAATACAAAGCCTATGCCGCAGAGCTTGAAAGTATTTCGCCCAGCCAAATGTCAAACGCTGGTATTTGGGCGCAAGCCCAAGAGATAGTAGCCGAAGCCATGAATTACCTATGTGGAATCATGTTTGCCACCATGGGCGCTTCTGCTGGCTCCGAGGGATTGCTCACCAGAGTTTACGAGAAAATGGTACAAGGTGAGGGCGACCCCAGCGCCACCGTATTACTGATGGGCTGGGATAACATTTCTATTCATTCAGAAAAATCGCTCTATGACATGGCCATGTGGTGCCGTGAGAATGCTGATCTAATCAAATATATCCAAGAGACCCCTGCAACCACACTTGCAGAACATCTCATCACAGGACAAATTCCAACCGAAATTGACCGGGAACAATGGAATGAATTGCATGTCAAATTCAACCACCATCTGAAACAATTCGGTCACATCATCTACCAGATGGATTTTGCCTATGACTTACCTCTTGACCATCCCGAACCCATGTTAGAGATTCTAAAGCTATATCTCAGTGGGGAAGGAACCAATCCCTATGAACGTCAGCGCAAGAATGAAGAAATCCGCATTCAGACATCCCAAGAGATGCTTGGGCGCGTCAAAGGCTTGAAAAGCTGGATTTTCCGCACTGCTATCAATTGGGGGCAAAAAATGGCTGCAGTCCGCGAAGATGCCATCGCAGAAATTGGGTTGGCGTTCCCAAAATTGCGCGAGCTGTTACGCGAGCTAGGGAGTCGATTTGTCTCCGCAGAAATAATCGCAGAGAGAGATGATATTTTCTGGTTGGAAAAAGACGAAATCGATCTTAGTATTGCGAACCTGGAAAGTGACAAAAGCGTAGATAAATTGGCAGCGCGCGTTTCCGAACGCAGGGATTATTGGAATAGAGCAAAACAAGAGACTCCCCCGCCCATGCTGCCGTACAAAGAAAGAATGATGGGAATAAAGTCAGATCTTTTCATCGCTCATACAGGAGAGGCGCAGACTGGTGACACGCTCAAAGGCGAACCCACCAGCGTCGGTCTGGTCACCGCTCCAGCCCGAATCCTGCTTGGCCCCAAAGATTTTGATCAGATGTGCCCAGGTGATGTTCTCGTTGCTAATACCACTACCCCAGCGTGGACACCGCTATTCTCCATGGCAGCCGCAGTCGTAACCGATGTGGGCGGTCCGCTCAGCCACGGTTCAATCGTTGCCCGCGAATTCGGCATCCCCGCTGTAATGGGGACGGGTGTCGCCACTAAGCGCATTCAAAGCGGACAGATGATCACAGTTGATGGCGAGGAAGGCACTGTCAAGATCCACAATGGCGAATGATCCGCCCTCCTAGGAGCAAGCGTAGAGGAGCCAGCAATGAAGAATTTTGGAATTAGAGAAAAATCTCAGATAGCACTGGGCTGGTTGATTCAGCCAAACGTGTTGGCCTTCATCCTGATCTTCATTCTGGCATTTAGGGTGCGCAGCGATGCGTTGTCAATGATTCCCAGCCGCTACCTGCGCCCCAACCCTGGCTGGGAACTCAGTTCCATCGCTATCTCACTGTTCAACGGAGATGGATTCGCCGATCCCTACATGATAACCACAGGGCCAACGGCGCATTTGCCGCCAATTTACCCTTATCTTGTTAGCTTTATCTATCGTATCTATGGCCTGACATCAGAGGGGGGCCTGAGAAGTATGCAGCTCATGGTTCTGACGGGCACGATTATATACGCACTGCTGCCTTGGTTATCAGAAAAAATGGGGTTGGGCATACAACCAGGCATCATTGGTGGTGTCGTTGGCGCGGTGTTCGTCGAATGGCCGGGGCATGGCGAATACATCGCTGCGATTGCAATGGGAGTGATTCTGGTTGCTTTCTTGAGACGTTGGGATAGTCAACACTTCACCTGGGGCAGTTCTCTGTTATTGGGCATAGGAATCGGCGTCGCGTTTCATGTACAGCCGGCGCTGCTGACAGTGATTTTGGGTTGCATGCTATTTGAATTGTACTGGTCCAAAAATTCGAAAAAGTGGGCCTATTTGGGCTTGGTGATCTTGGGGATCCTAGTAGCCAGCATCCCCTGGGGTTGGCGCAACTATGTCACATTTGATTCGGTCTTCTTCATCCGCAGCAACTTCGGTCTGGAACTGCGCATGGGCAACCATGAAGGCGCAGCCCCTACGATGGAGATCATGGATGAAATAGGCGATGAACATCGCCACCCCGCGGCCCATATCGCTGATGCTAAAAAATTGCGCGAAATAGGCGAGATTGCCTACATGCAGGAAGCCAAAGAGGAAGCAATAGACTGGAT
>CAYQQX010000225.1:0-6109 GCA_964419495.1 uncultured Anaerolineales bacterium | reverse complement strand
CGCTGCTGGAACCCTATTTTTGCGTAAATACCCCCCTTCCCTGTTCCACAGAAATGGGGAAGGGGGGTCGCGAAGCGGGGGGATGGGGACAAAAAAACATGACACATCCAGAATATTAATTTCGGGGTGTGTCATGTTTTTTTTGTCCAGCAAGATTGTTAGCTTTTTGAAAGCAAAACCAGTACGCTAGTTCTATGTAGTTTTTTCGTAGAATTCGCTATACTCAACGCAGTGGAATTGTTTATATCTTGCAGATGGTATACTTATCGGCAATTATCTTGTCTATTATAGTATTGCCCTTATAACAAAATTTGTCCATGGTTCAATCTGAAGATTGCCGACCCCTAGCATTTTATCAATCCTTGCCGAAGGTGGAGTTGCATCGACACCTTGAAGGTTCATTACGTGTTGAGACTCTTTCTGAGATTGGGCAAGATCATGGAATTCGTGATACAGGCACACATGTTTTAGGCCCTCGGGTTCAAATTGGGGAAAATGAACCCTATACTTTCGAGAATTTTCTTTCGAAATTTGCTACGCTGCGATTGTTCTATCGCTCACCAGAAGTGATTGGAAGAATCACCCGTGAAGCAATTGAAGATGCTGCAAAGGATAATGTCCGTTATTTAGAGTTGCGTTTCACACCCGTAGCGCTGAGCAAGGCGGAAAGATTTCCTCTCGATCAGGTGATTGATTGGGTCATCGAAGGGGCTGCTGAGAGTGAAGAAACCTACGGAGTAAAAACCCGGCTAATTGCCAGTGTCAACCGGCATGAGAGCCCAGACTTGGCAGAACAAGTAGCCTGGCTGGCGATGGAACGCAAAGCTAGGGGTATTGTGGGCCTAGATTTGGCAGGCAACGAAGCCGAATTTCCTGCAGAGCCATTTGTTGGAGTATTCCGTGAAGCTCAACAAGAGGGTTTACGGATCACAATTCATGCTGGAGAGTGGGGTGACGCTGCTAATGTATGTGAAGCTATAGAATCCTTCAAAACCAAGCGTGTTGGCCACGGAGTTCGTATTTGTGAAGATGATGCCGCTGTGGAGTTAGCTCGCAAGCAAGGCACTGTTTTCGAAGTTTGCCTGACCAGTAATGTCCAATCTGGAGTGGTCCCTCAATTGAGCGAACATCCGATAGTGTCTATGCTAGAAGCCGGGTTGAATGCTACCATCAACACCGATGATCCCAGCGTCTCCAGGATCACTTTGGGCGAGGAATATCGCCTGGCCTGTGAAGAATTGGGATTATCGCTATTTACTTTGCAAGAACGTATTTTGGCGGCTGCCAAAGCAGCTTTTCTGCCTGAAGATCAGAAAGATGTGCTGGTAGAGAGTATTAAAGCTGAATTGGGTGAAAAAATCCCAGCCCTGTAAGGGGATAGAACAACCTTCGAGTTTGGCGATCAACTCAAATATAATCAAAAACCCCTTGGAATGATGAAACCCAAGGGGTTTGAAATTGTCTATGGATAATCCTATTGGCGATTTTCCCAATCTTTTACCGCGGCGCGAATGGCTGCTTTTATGGTTTCATCGGGTATGGATGAAACATCATCAAACTGATCCAGCCCGATCATCACGCGCATGCTGCCATCTAAGTTTTCCATCAGACGAATGCCTCTTTCTTTGAGTGGGGTGTTTGCAATCTTTTCTTGCAAAATATCGTCAATCTGACCGACGATGCTTTTCTCGGCATAGGGAATTTCAGATTCCTCGGTTGTGAATGGACTAACGCTGGGTTGGGATTGGGACGGTTGTGCGGGCGGGGGTGCTACTTGTGCGGATGTTTGCACTGGTGTTGTAGGTAAGCCAAGCCACCTCTGTAAGTAAGTGATCAATCCTGCCAAATATTTACCTTCGGTTGGGGGTAGTGGCTCTCCAGAGCGAAAAACACTTTTACCAACCTGAAGCACAATTTGCTTGCTTTGGCTGTCGCGCCAAATATGTAATGCATCAGATGGAAATTGCGTTTGAGCAGGCTGAAGGGGTTCTTGCTTTTGCTTTCGATCCCGTCCACCGCTGAGCAAACTGCCAGCCAGATAACCTACAGTTATTCCAATAAATGCGACTATCAGGAAAAGAGTGCCGTCATCCATTTCCAACTCCTTTAAAATGTCAGTGGAGCGATTTATCAATCAGGTAGAGGTTGACACTGAGGGCAGAGATGGGTGCCGCGTTGGCCCACAGTGATCCGTTCAATTGGTGTCTCGCACTGGAAGCATGGTTCGCCAGTGCGTTGATACACTTGAAAATAATTTTGAAAATCACCGCCACGATAAACCCAGTCGATGCTGGCACCGTTGCGGCGAATACCTTCTTTTAGGACGCTGCGAATATTTTCCAACAGCAATTTCGCTTCTTCAATACTTAGTGTGTTAGATTGCTTCAAGGGATGGAGCTTTGATAGATGCAAGGCTTCATCGGCGTAAATATTGCCGATGCCTGCTACAAAACTTTGATCTAGGAGCAGAGGTTTGAGTTGGCGGCGATATTTCCTGAGCCGTTGGTGAAAATCAAGAGGGGTGAAATTCTTTTCTAAAGGCTCAGGTCCTAAGTGACTTAGGAGAGATTGGGTATCTTCAACAAGCCAAACGCGCCCAAATTTGCGCGTATCGTTGAAAGCCAACCGGTGCCCATTATCTAATAATATCAGTAAGCGGTGATGGGGAGCAGTTAGATCATCAACTCTCTCGTACCAAAGATCGCCGCTCATGCGCAGGTGAATAACTAGGGTGTTGTTTTCCAGGTGAAGAAGAAGATATTTCCCCCGTCGACCAACATCCGTGAATTTCTGTTCAACGATGCGATGAGTAAAATCTTGCGCCGATGGGGTCTCCAGCGTGCGCTCCCAAAGCAGCTCCACGCCCGTCACGCGTTTGCCAATCAGCGAAGGGATTTCATTTGTCCCTAAGCGGAATTTGTTGCGGATGGTTTCGACTTCGGGGAGTTCGGGCATAGATCAGTGTGCGGTGGAGAGTGGGTAGTGGGAAGTTTTATGATTTTCAGACCAACTAACCACTTCCCACATTCCACTATCCACTATTCATTAAACATTTCACCAACGCTGCGTCCCTCGTGGGCGCGCAAGATAACTTCGCCCAGAAGTGGGGCGATGGAGCAAATTTCGAGTTTATCTCCAAGCAGGGCTTTATCTTCAGGCGCAATCGGCACAGTGTCTGTGGTGATGATCTTTGTGAGTGGCAAATTGGCCAGACGCTCTACAGCGGGAGGAGATAATACGGGATGAACGAAAGTCAGATAGATGTTTTTGGCCCCTTGCTCTTTAGCCAGGTTGGCTGCCTGAACAACAGAGCCGGCTGTATCGACTTCGTCATCGACAATGATCACATCGCGGCCTTCCACATTGCCGATCAGCGTTAGGGCTTTAGCCTTATCCTTTTTTCCACGGCGGCGCTTTTCCACAAAGGCAATAGGTAGATCGAGATCAGCAGCGAAGTTGCGGCCTTTCTTGGCGAATCCTAAATCAACTGTAAGCACCACGGGGTCTGTCATATCTGGCAGAATCTTGGAGATATGCTCTATCAGGATATGGAAAGCGCTCAGGACATCACCAGGGATTGAGAAAAACCCCTGGATCTGTCCGGCGTGTAAATCGAGGGTCATGTAGCGGTCTGCGCCGGCAACTTCGATCATATCCGCGACAAGACGGGCGGTTATGGGAGTACGGGGTTTGTCTTTCTTATCAGAACGGGCATAGCTAAAATATGGCACTACCGCTGTAACCCTTCCTGCCGAGTCCAATCTCAAAGTTTGCAGGGTGATCAGCAGTTCCATAATATTGCGATGAACAGGGCGCGATGTTGTTTGAATTACATAGACATCCTGCCCGCGTATGCTGCTTTTTAAACGTACCCAAAGATTGTCATTGGGAAAATGCTGCACGACTTGTTTGCTGAGAATCACTCCGAGATATTCTGCAATCTTGTCTGCCAATTCGGTTGATGCCGTTCCAGCAAACAGCTTGATATCACCGTACATGCAGCATTCTGTAGTATGTTTTTTACTCATGCAATCTCCCTCAATAGATTGAATTTAGTAATCACAATTCCTGGCTCCCATTCAGTAGCGCGTTGACAGCTTGTTGGGGGGAGATAACCCGCTCTATGAGTTGATCGAAAACTTCTTGATACTTTCCGGGTGAAAGGGTATCTTCCCAGCGGCTCACCAGGGCTGATTGTAATAAATCGTCCAGTTCTGCGCTCAAGCGGGTGCGTTCTCTGCTTTCCCAATCCCCAGTGTTTTCGAGATGCTCTTTATGTTTTTGGATAAGATCACCGAGTTCATTGATCCCGGTCCCATCGGTGGCCACAGTCTTTTGTATTTCAGGGATCCAAATTGACTCGCTCTCATCTGGTTCTGCGACCGCAGTTGGTTCTGCGACCGAGGTTTGTACTGTTTCCAACGTGCCGTGGTGCCGATAGACGCGTTTGACAGGGTGCGCCAGGTTGAGCATATTGCGTAAAGCGCGTTCAGTGTTCTCTACACCGGCGCGGTCAGCCTTGTTGACCACCAGGATGTCGGCAATCTCTAAGATGCCCGCTTTGATGGCCTGGATGTCATCCCCAAGGCCGGGAGCTTCCACTACCAGGGTAGTATGTGCCAAACGAGCGATATCGACCTCGGCTTGCCCTGCGCCAACGGTTTCGATCAGAATGACCTCGAACCCGGCCGCATCGAAAGCCTGAACCACCCCCGAGGTTGTCCTTGCCAATCCGCCCAGGGAACCACGCGAGGCCATCGAGCGGATGAATACCCCCGGGTCACCAGCTAAATCCCGCATGCGCACACGATCCCCCAATACCGCGCCCCCGGAGAAAGGGCTGGAAGGGTCAACGGCTACGATGGCAACGCGTTTAGGTGCCAGATCTTCAGGGGGGTGACGATAAAAATGGGCTAGCTGATTGACTAAGGATGATTTCCCGGTTCCTGGTGCTCCGGTAACACCGATGAGATGGGCATTACATGTATGTGGGAAAAGATCGTTCAACGCAAGGCGGCCCTCGGGTGTGTCATTCTCAATTTGAGAAAGCAAGCGTGCCAGTGAAAGCCGGTTCCCCGCTAAGACATCTCGAACAGATGCCATATTAATTGGCCACCTCTCCCAGAACCCCCGTGCGAACATCACTGACGATTTGATCTGTGAGTGTCCCTGGCCCGTAAATTCCATTCACACCAATCTCTTGCAGCTTAATGACGTCTTCATCGGGAATGATGCCTCCCAAGAATATTTTGACGTGTTCCTGTCCATTTGCTTTGAGCAGCTCGATCACGCGAGGCGCCAACGCCATATGTGCACCGGAAAGTATCGAAAGACCGACCACATCCACGTCTTCTTGAAGGGCGGCTTCAGCAATCATCTCCGGTGTTTGGCGCAGACCCGTGTAGATAACTTCCATACCAGCATCTCTCAATGCACGCGCAACTACTTTGGCGCCGCGATCATGTCCATCTAAGCCGGGTTTGGCGATCAGCACTCGAATTTTTCGTTCCGTTTCGCTCATCATATCTCCTGGTTTATGAATTGATTACTCTTGGAATAAATATACGGGTTTTGGGGTTTCTTGGGAAGGGAAATTATGTATTTTTATGGAATTATACCGCGATCCCCAAGTTGATTTTTAGTATCTTGACATGGTTTTCCGGCCATGATAATCTTTCGCCCGAAATGCTTAGCTGACCAAGCACAGCGAAAAACAAGCACAAAGAATGGAGTATGTAATAATGGAAGATCGTATTACTGGAACTGTAAAGTGGTTTAATGCCCGTAAGGGCTATGGCTTTATTGGCCGCGAAGAAGGCGATGATGTTTTCGTACATTTTTCTGCCATCACCATGGAAGGTTACCGCCGCCTGGATGAAGGCCAAGATGTAGAATTTACTATTGAAGAAGGCCCTAAGGGTGTGCAGGCCGCTGAGGTAGTTCCTCTCTAACTAAGTATGTTTTTAAATTATCACAGAGCCGCCATGAGGCGGCTTTGTGGTTTAACATACTGCTGTAGATTATTGGCAGCGCTTGAGTTGGGAAGTGGTCAAAAAGATAGTGTTTTACAAAATCTAATGAAATAAGTGTCATGGCCACATGCCCGCCT
>CAYQQX010000224.1:0-6123 GCA_964419495.1 uncultured Anaerolineales bacterium | reverse complement strand
AAATGTGGACCCTTGCCACGGCGATTCCTAGAGACCCAATTTCTTTCAAGTGTACAGAAAGTTGATCACATTCTACCTTCCTTGCCTCTCCATGGGGCTAGTGATATCATCTATCTACAGTACTATGCTTGATAACTACTATGTTTGAAAATCCGTCACGACGCACCCGCCTTCGAATTTTTCTGGTCGCCATGACTTTAGCAACGCTGCCTTGCTATTGTGCTGGCCTGGTGGTGCTGCGTTCGGATAATCAACCAACACCTCTACCCACAGAAACAATAATCCAATTAGCAACCGAAACCCAAAGTGAACCTGGTTCATCCCCGTATCCCACGCTGACACCATATCCAACCCTGACACCAAAGCCTCCCACAGATACCCCCACTGCTTCACTCACACCGACGATTACCAACACACCTGAGCCTTCATCGACCAATCTTCCAACCAATACACCCACAGACACACTGACTTGGACTCTGACCCCCACCTATACAATAACTCCCACAGAAACAACGACCTTGATCCCCACGGAGACATTCACACCCAGCCCATCGCCGTTGCCAACGAATACTGAAATACCCTTGCCCACTGCAACCAGCGTACCAACAGACACCGAAGTTCCTATTGAAACCGCGACAGTAGAACTACCCAGTCCCACCCCATAGTTTCTTATCTCAACATGAAAAATCTTTCTAAATTCCTGATCGAATTGATCTCATCTCCAGGGTTATCTGGTTATGAAGCACCTACCCGTCATCTGATTGAAAATGCCTGGGAATCTCTCACAGATGAACTCAGCGTCAGCCAATTGGGCAGTCTACATGGATTCAAGCAGGGTGTCGATTCAACAAGTACAGAGAAAACTAGCCCTGAGCCCAGGCCTGCGATCCTTCTTGCCACGCACATGGATGCTATCGGATTGATGGTATCGAAGATCACCGACGGCTTTCTGCATCTCAGTGAGATCGGCGGTCTGGATTATCGCGTGCTGCCGGGGCAATTGGTCACTGTTCATGGGCGGGAAGACCTTCCTGGAATGATCATCCAACCCCCCGCACATCTACTTCCCCCAGATATTGGAAGTGGCCCAGTTCCTTTGGAAAACTTGCTCATTGACACCGGCTTGCTACCCAGTGAAGTTGATAAGCAAGTTCGTATCGGTGACTTGGTCTCATTCGCGCAAGAACCGATCAAAATGGGCAAAGGCATCCTGGTTGGACACTCGTTGGATAACCGCGCCTCTGTTGCCGCTTTGACCCATTGTTTGGAATTATTGTCCAAACGAAGCCACTCCTGGGATGTGTGGGCTGTGGCGACTGTTCAAGAGGAAGAGACCATGGCTGGCGCGTTGACCTCAGCTTTTCAACTGCGCCCAAAGCTGGCCGTAGCGATTGATGTAACCTGGGCTCAAGGTCCAGACTCCCCCAAACATAACACTTTTCCCCTGGGCAAAGGTATCACCCTCGGGTGGGGTCCCAACATCCACCCCAAGTTAAAGGAAGCTTTTAGCGAAGTCGCTGACCGCTTGGAAATTCCCTATAAACTCGAAGCCATGCCGCGTCACTCTGGCACAGATGCCTATGCCTTACAGATCGCTCGCCAAGGGATCCCGACTATGGTTGTCAGCATCCCGCTGCGTTACATGCACACACCAGTTGAAATGATTGTGATGAAAGATGTCAAGCGCGCCGGGCGTTTACTTGCAGAGTTTGTCACAGAACTCGAATTCGATTTTGAAGAACGATTAACATTAAATGCAGAACTTTAGTCGTTTAATAGAATTATGCCGCCAAGAATTAATACCTCACTACTAAAAAGATTGACAGAGGCCTGCGCTGTTTCGGGTGATGAAGGTTCCATCAGGGAGATCGTCCTGGAACAGATCAAAAGCCACGTAGATGACGTTCAAGTCGACGCCCTGGGTAACGTATTGGCTACCAAACGAGGCAAAGGGAAGCACCGTCCGCGGGTGATGCTGGCTGCCCACATGGACGAAGTCGGATTCATGATCATCTATGATGATGGCGATGGGCTCTTCCGCTTCGACACCGTTGGCGGGTTGGATAAGCGCCAATTGGTCGGCAAGCCTGTATGGGTCGGCGCAGATCGCGTCCCAGGGGTAATTGGAACCAAACCCATCCACTTGACGACTTCTAACGAACGCAGCAGAGCAATTTCTGTCGAGTCCCTACGCATTGATGTCGGCCCTAACAACGGCGGCAAAGTCAATGTTGGAGATCGCGCCACCTTTGCTACGCAATTTCAGCGAATTGGAAAAAGCATCCGAGCCAAAGCCATCGACGACCGCATTGGCGTGACAATGCTAATTGAGTTGATCAAACACGCTCCGACTAATATTGATTTGCAGGCTGCCTTCACCGTTCAGGAAGAAGTTGGTTTGCGTGGCGCCCGCGTGGCGGCCTACGCTTTGGAACCCGATCTCGCCATTGCTCTCGACAGCACCCCAGCAATGGACTTACCCAGATGGGATGGAGAAGAGAATATCCGTTACAACACTAAATTGGGATTTGGCCCAGCGATCTATGTGGCCGATGGAGCGACCCTTTCCGATCCACGCCTGATCAATCATTTGCAGGAGACTGGCCAAGCCAACGGCATTCCCTATCAACTGCGACAACCTGGTGGGGGCGGCACCGATGCTTGTGCCATACAACGCTCACGGGAAGGGGTACCTGCAGTTTCAGTTTCAGTCCCGGCGCGCTACATTCACACCGCTGCATCCATCGCCCGTGTTGATGATTGGCGCAATACACTTTCCCTTTTATATGCTGCACTTTCACGATTATCCGTTGACACGTTAGCACGAATAACGTGAAACGTTCAACTTGCCAACGTTCAAACAGGAAATTATATGAAATCTCTCATTGAAAAATTAACCCAAACCCCTGGGCCACCGGGACATGAAAATCAAATTCGCCAGGTTGTAGAGGCAGAAATTACAGAATACGCTGATGAAATCCGCGTTGACAATCTGGGCAACCTGATCGCACGTAAGGGAACCAAGAGTGAGAGGGGCAAACGCATAATGTTGGCCGCCCACATGGATGAGATCGGCGTGATCGCGACCCACATCGACGAAAATGGCTTCATCCGCTTCACCAATATCGGGGGTGTCATGCCTCGATACGCCCCAGGAGGGCGCGTGCGCTTTTTGGATGGCACACCAGGAGTTATTGGCACAGAGAAGATCGAAAGCAGTTACAAAGTTCCGCCCCTCGGTAAAATGTATATCGATATTGGCGTCAGCAGCCAGAAAGAATGTCCCATTGAAGTGGGGGATGTAGCTATCTTTGAAAGACCGCTGACAGAAATGGGCGATTGTCTCGTATCTAAGGCCATGGATGACCGCGTCAGCGTGGCCATCATGATCGAAGCAATGAAAAAACTCAAAGGGAGCCCCCACGAAATCTACTTTGTTTTCAGCGTACAAGAAGAAGTGGGCGTGCGCGGTGCCACCACAGCCGCCTTTGGGGTTGACCCCGAAGTAGGCCTGGCCATCGATGTCACCCGTACCGGCGACACACCCAAAGGCATCACTATGGAAGTATCTCTGGGTGCAGGACCAGCCATCAAAGTCAAAGATTCCGGCATGATCTCCGATCCCCGAGTAGTAGATTGGATGGTGAGTACTGCACAAAAGGCAAAAATTCCCTACCAGTTAGAGGTGCTGGAACGCGGCGGCACCGATGCGCGCGCCATTCAACTGACGCGATCTGGGGTTCCCGCGGGCTGTCTTTCGATCCCCTGCCGCTATATTCATAGCCCATCAGAAATGGTAGATTACAATGATGTCGAGAACGCCCTAAATCTACTTCTGGCTCTTTTGAAAAATCCTATCACTTTGGCGTAAGAAACCATGTCTCACAGACAATTCTCTAAATCCAAATTCTGGCTGACGGTATTGGTCTTTACTTTGGTCATATTGATTAGCGGATGTACAACTCCTGCTGATGATGTGACAACACTACCTGTAGATGTCGCACCGACTGAGACCCCAGCCCCTACCATTGCACCGCTGGTCTTCGCACAGACTGAGACACCAGCTGCAGGTTCCCTGACTCTCAACATCTGGTTGCCGCCCCAATTTGATCCTGCGAATGGCAGTTCAGCCAGCGCCCTATTTAACGCCCGCCTGGAAGAGTTCTCAACCCGTCGCAGCGAAGTGCGCGTGGAAACTCGCGTCAAGGAAGTCACTGGTCCTGGAGGAATTGAAGACACCTTGCTGACGGCTGGAGAGGCCGCGCCCCTGGCTCTCCCAGACCTGGTGGCGCTGCCCTACGAAACTCTGCAAACCGCCATCACAAAAGGCTTACTGCATCCCTTTGACGGGTTGACTGACACCATGGATGACCCCGACTGGTACGACTTCGCCCGTCAGCTATCTCACGTTCAAAATACCATTTTCGGGATCCCCTTTGCCGGTGATACACTAATTATGGTGTACCGCCCCGAGTTTATCGAAGAGCCACCCCAAAATTGGGAATCAGCGCTGCTGATCACAGAACCGCTTTCATTTCCCGCCGCCGATCCAGACAGCATTCTCACCCTGACGCTATATCAAGCTTCTGGCGGCGCCGTTGCTGATGAAGATGGTGCGGCCATCCTGGAAATGACGCCCCTGACAGATGTGCTGACCTTCTACTACCAGGCTAGCCAAAATGGTCTCATGCCCTTCTGGCTCACCCAATATGAAACCGATGACCAGGCTTGGGCGGCATATGAAGAGGGACAGGCTAATATGAGCATCACGTGGCTTTCTCGTTACCTACAAAACCCGCCACCCGATGCCGCAGCCACCACAATCCCAACCGCGGATGGCATCCCCTCCAGCATTTCCACGGGATGGGTTTGGGCCCTGGTCAGCCCTGATCCCCAACGCCAGGAACTGGCCGCTCAACTGGCTGAATTCCTGACTACGAGTGAATTTTTGGCTGAATGGAACGCTTCTACAGGATTATTGCCGCCGCGCCCCAGCGCCTTGGCAGCCTGGGAAAACACCCCCCAATACGATTTTCTCAAGCAAGTAGCCCCCTCATCCCACTTATCTCCTTCGAAGGAAATAATTCAGATTTTGGGCCCTCTGCTCAAAAATAGTGCCCTCGATGTGCTTAAGGAGCAAACTGATCCTGCCACGGCCGCGCAGAACGCCATCGAGACACTCGTTGCGCCATGATTTTTCCATCTAAGACTTCCGAAGTCTCGGCAAACTTCGGAAGTCTTTTTATTTGCCCGAAATGAATAAATCCCAAATCCGCGAAATCCTTGGGAATCTCAAGGCTGCCGCCCGTCTGGGCCACCCAGCTGCAGTTGAGATCGCCCTCGACGATCTGCGATCAATTCCCATTATCTCCGCCAACGATCATCTGAACGACGGGCACCTCGACCAACTCGTTTTTCCTGCCGGGGATATATTGGCGAGGCTGCCAGCAAGTCATCATCGACCGTTATTAGAAGATCAATTCACCGCGCTGCGCGCTATCGCTGGGGTAGCATTGGCAAAACGCTATCTATCTGGGAAAGAGGCAAACCAAGGGATGCTGATTGTCCTGGCGAAAGATTCGCGTCCCGAAGTACGTTCTGCCCTTGGAGGCACTTTAAGGGATGTGGGTGAGGCCCAACCTGAGCATTTACTACGCCTTGTGGAAAGCTGGCTAGGTAATTCTTCACCTAAAGTCCGTGCCACTGCCCTGATCGCCCTCCCAGCCTTGGTTCCATCCCTAGGCGCAGATATCATCAAAATGATTGAGCCGTTAAAGGCTGATCAAGATCGGGATGTGCGTGCCGCTTTGGTCATGGCACTAAAAGCCATCGCTCAGAACCAACTAGCCCTTCCAGTATTGGCGTTGTTAACCGATTGGAGCGCCGCAAAATATCCCAGCATCTGGGTTATTACACGCACACTTTCAAGCTCATGGGCCGTCTCACATCCACAAGAAGTAGAAACAATACTTACCAATCTTTACGCCAAAGTCGGTGAAACCAAGAATATTACCAATGCCCTGCGAGCGCTTGAACGCCACGGGCTCAAAATCAATATTTAGACACAGACCCTAAAGGTTTTGCAAAGCGCTTCTAGCAAAGCGCAGAAGAAAAACCTTTAGG
>CAYQQX010000223.1:0-6188 GCA_964419495.1 uncultured Anaerolineales bacterium | reverse complement strand
ACCCCGCCAGCATACCCACCCATGAGCTGCGCCCCACTACCAAAGCCAACATCACTACACTGGCGGAGACAAATCCAACCATAGTGATCACGGCCACTACCCCTATCGCTCGCAGCAAGAAATTGGGGCCGGCACTCATCGAAAGCGGGGCTTCACTGAGACGCTGGTGTACGATCGAAGACGATGACAGCGCACCCCCCATATAGCAGATACCATTTAGGGCAGTGACCATCACAGCTGCCAAAAGCTTGGAGAAAATGAATTGATAACGAGCTACTCCACGTGAAAGAATATTTCCGACAACGCCAAGTTCATAATCGTTCCCTAAGGCCATTACAGAAACAACTACGGATATCAAAGCCACAAAGAGCACCATGTCTCCGCTGAAAAGGAAAAAGGTCACCCTAGGGAACGTTGCATCACGTGGTGAAATCCAAGCCATATATAATTCCGCCAAAATAGGGATGAAGAAAAGAAACCCCATCACTACCCAGGTAATCGATTTACCGCGCACCTTCAGCAGCTCAACTCCTGTAAAGCGCAGTAAAAACATCAGCTTCTCCAACCTACCTCTCCTAGCTCGCATAAGCAATATCGCGCTGCAGCAGAATCCAAATTGCCCCAGTCATGGATAAAATCGTAAATCCTACCAGGAATGCCGCTGCACGCCAGGGCGAATCAGGCAATATTGTGGCTTCACTTATCTGGTGTACAAAAAGCGACCCCCAGCGCACGAAAACTTCGGCGTTATATCCCAAGGATGCACTCAATAACCTTGATTGTATCTCGAACAGGCGCAGCGGCGAAGGGATTTCTCCCCCGCTGTTCCGGATTGAACTTAAGGGAATTAAGACCGCCGGCACAAATAACACTGTCAGGCGCTCAAATGCCAAAATGGCAATATTGACACCCAGTGCCGGACCAGCCTGACGTGCCAGAACCGTCCAAAAAAGGGTTACCGTAATAAAGGGCAAACAACTTAACCAAACTCGTGGAAGCACAAATAATGAATTCCAAAAATTAGCAAGGGCGATTGGGCCATCCGCAACTTGCTTATGAACAAATATCCCGATCACAGATGCAATGATCAGCACTAATATCAGTGCCAGGCCGACTGCGGCCCAAATAGCCAAAATACGCGCTATTAAAAATGCTGATCTTTGCACCCCGCGCGCGAGAACAGAACGCAAAGTTCGGCGCGAAAAATCTTCTCCACCCAATACCGCAGCAAAGATAATCACCAAAAACCAGCCGACGACCATAGACAATCGCAGCGAAAAACCAATAAACGCCGGATAGTGCAATCCAACCCGCAGCTCTTCGGCCTCTTGCATATCAAGTTGGGTTTGGATCTGCTCTACAGGATTCATTTCAGCAACGGGTGGCAAATCAGCCAACCAAAGTTCCAGTTCATCCAAACGGTTGACTTTCGCTCTGATCTGTAAGCTCAATATTAGGATCCACGCTGCCAAGAGCACCCAGGTAATCCAATACCGGCGAATGCGCAATATTTCAGCGGAGATCATACTATTCTCCAACCTCATCGGAATCTTTGCTCACTGCGTTATCGGTCAACTCCAAAAATACACTCTCAAGACTGGAAATTACCGGGCGGACTTCGTATGGGAATATGCTTTCACGTGCCAGTGCGGCCAATAGCTCTGGAGCGCGTTCGGGGGGAGCCTGGACGCGCAGCCAGCCTTCGGCCTGATCGTTTTCTTCCGCTGCGTCTTGTCTTCTCACACCAGCCACCCAATCCAGTTTTGAGATCAATACCTCCGCCTGACCCAAACTGGCTATGCGCAGTTCTATTTCATAAGCCTGACTGAGCAAGTCCGAAACATCACCCTGGGTAATCACCCGCCCCTTATCCAGGATCAGCACCCGGTCGCAGACTTGTTCAACTTCATGGAGAAGATGGCTGGAAAGAAAGACGGTCTTATGCTGCTCTTCAGACAATTGACGAATTAGGCCGCGCACTTCCTGCATTCCAGCCGGGTCGAGGCCGTTGGTAGGTTCGTCTAACATCAAAAGTTTGGGATCGCCCAATAAGGCCGAGGCCAATCCTAAGCGCTGGCGCATGCCCAAAGAATACGTGCCAACTTTATCCTCTCCGCGTCCCCGCAACCCAACTTTATCGAGCAGGGATGGAATTTGTGCTTCAGCGCTGCCCCCAATAATGCGAGCGAAAATGCGCAGGTTGTCAAAACCAGTCATATAGGGATAGAACGCCGGAGTCTCAACAATCGAGCCTACATGCCGCAGTGCAGAACCCAGATCTCCGTGAATATCATGTCCCAACACCGTGGCGCTACCTGATGTCGACCGGACCAACCCTAACAGCATGGCGATGGTGGTGGTCTTTCCGGCACCATTTGGGCCCAGAAAACCAAACACTTCCCCAGCCTGGACAATGAAGCTAACTTCATCAACAGCCGCAAAGCCCTTGTACTTTTTAGTGAGATCAAAGGTTTGGATTGCAATTTCGTCACTTGTCATCTGGACATTCACTCCTGCAAAAGTGCGTTCAACAGCCAAGCCTTATGTGGCTAAATCCATGCGTGGGCGCGCCATCCAATTTTCAGGATTTCGCAGTTCAATGAAACCGCCATATTTTCTGTACAACTCATGGGCATCCTGCGTGACCAGCAGGAAGATTTTCAATCCTTGGAGTTCGGGATGCGCTATCACGCTCTCGATCAACCACTTACCCAATCTCAAGCCACGGAAATCTTCGAGAATAAAAACATCGCACAACCAGGCAAAGGTGGCAAAGTCGCTGACCACGCGGGCCAGGCCCACTTGTTGAGCGTCCTGATAGTCTCCAAAACAAAGCGAATTCTGGATCGTTTTTTCAACCACTTGTCGAAGGGAAGCGATCTCCTGCTAAGCGTGGAGATTGCCGCACTTCGCTGCGCTTCGCTGGCAATGACATTAATACTGTCCTATTATCCAATGGGTTGCCTTGGCTCGAGCCAAGATCAACCCATCGCTATCCATCACCTTTGCCTTGAAGAATAGCTGTCGCCCCTGGCGTTCGAACAGTTCGGCACTTACATAAATACATCCTGTTTGTAAAGTTGCCGGTTGACTGTACTTCAATTCAAGGTTGCGGGTGACGTTAACCGGCGCGACCAAGAAGCTCAGCGGACCGATGGTATTGTCAACCGCTGCCGCGATCATGCCACCCTGCATTGTGCCATACGGGTTGAGGTATTCTTCAAGTACGGGAAAACTGACCTTGATCGTTCCAGCATCCAGGTCCAAAGCCAGAAATTCACCATGCATGGTGGTGAACACCGGCGGTGGCACAAGAAATTTTCCGGCTTGATCATCGACCTTATTGATGATCTGCTGCATGATGTTTCCGTGTACGTTCATCTTCAATAATGGAACTGCTTAACTCTTTCATCGTTGAATAAATTTTCCATCACCTGCTCATGACAATCTGGAGTGCCGTCAGCTTTAATGACACAAACCATCTCCTCACTCTCTTTGATCAGCTTGTGGCTGTCGACTTTCAGGCCGCACTCTCGAAACATAGCTTCCAGTTTCTTGAGTCTGGTTGGGTCAACGTAGCAAATGATTTCATAGGTGCGAACTTCGTGCACATTGTAAATCCACTGCTCGATGCGCGGAAAGACCCACAAGATCAACATCGCGGCAGCCAGGGCGACGATGATCAGCGCATAATGCCCTCCCCCGATTCCCATTCCCACCGCCGCGGTTAGCCAAATGGTCGAGGCTGTAGTCAAACCTACGATGCGATTGCCTTTCTCCAGGATCACACCCGCGCACAAGAATCCAACCCCCGTAACCATATGAGCCGCAATGCGCACTGGCGAAACTTCACCCCCCAATTTCAATGAAAGCATGGTGAAGATTGTTGATCCCAAACAAATGAAGATGATGGTTCGAAACCCCGCAGCCCTATGACGGAATTCTCTTTCTGCCCCAATCAATCCTCCAGCAATTACTGCGAAAAGAAGCTTGATAATATCTGCCAACAAGAAAGTCATTGCTGCCTCCTATCACTTCTCCAACTTCTATCAAAATGATACCACCTCCATGCTGATCATCAGAGAAAAAGCAAAAAAGGGGAGAGGTGATTATCGTGGTGTTCAATATTCGGGGAACACAAACGTCTCAACTGTCATTCCGTGCGCAGCGAGGTTTCCCTGGAAATAGGGGTTCCAGGGAGATTCTCTTTAGCTTGCGTAACATCAACTATTAAAACAAAATCCAGGTGTGATTATCAACCACGCCTGGATTTTTCCTCACCGATCGGGGGCGATTATTGAAAGTCTACGGGTATATATTACAAAAAATTACTCGGCTTTCTTTAACACAGGAAGGCCGTTCTTACTTTCAACAACTTTGAATCCCGCCGGGATTGCGTCAAGCGAACCTTGATCCTTGACTTTTTTAGCGAAATAATACAGTGTCTGTTCTCGGCCATTTTTCAAAGTTGTGGTTGTTGAATGCAGAAAATAGGTTGAGCCTTTTGAATTGGTATAACTGTATGCCATGACTAAACTCCTTTGGGGATTCGCGAATAGTATTGAAGCTAAATTATACCTGAGATTGTCCGATTTGAAAGACTGGGAACAGGATCAAGCCCAAAGCGCATAGATCCACCTCGAGGTGGATTCTTGGACCTCCAGCTGCTGCTATTCTTCAGCGTAAAATGCGAAGCCGATTGCCCCAGGACCTACATGCGTCCCCACCACTGGACTGACCGTCGAGCGATGAATGATCGAGGGCGCAAAGCGCTGCTCAACCATATTGGCAACAATATCTCCTTCGTCGGGGCAATCTATATCGACTAGGGCTGCCTCCATCATCGCTTTTCCGTCCAGACGCTCTTTGGCAATCTCCAGAATTTGGGCAATCGCCTTGCGCTTTGTACGGGCAGAGGTTAGCGAGTCGATCTGGCCTTCGGCAAAATGTAAGATTGGTTTGACCTTCAAGGCGGTACCTAACAAGCGCTTTGCGCCACCAATGCGCCCGCCTTTATGCAAATACTCCAGAGTATCAACGACAAAGAGGAAGTGCACCCGGTCTCGCATCGATTCTGCAGCTGCGACAACGGCCTCAACCGATTCGCCAGACGCTGCGGTACGTGCTGCTGCCAACACACAAAAGCCCAATCCCATGGAACTCGAGAGGGCATCCACCAGGTGAATATCTTTGTCGGGCATACGAGCGATAGCCTGTGTTGCGTTGTCAATCGTTCCACTGATCTTCGAGGAAACCAGCACATTGACAATCGTATCGGCTCCTTCAAGCGTTTTATCAAAAAATGTTTCGAATTCTGGAACGGTTGGCTGAGAAGATGTGGGTAGTGTTTTCGAAGTCCTAAGTTTTTTATAAAATGCTGCCGGATCTATATCCAGTCCGTCGCGAAAACTTTCACCCTCCCACAAAAGCCAAAGAGGGATCACAGACACGTTCAAGCCTTCTAATGAACTTGCAGGGATATACGCTGAACTATCGGTCACAATGGCAATCTTTTTTTCGCTCATCTCAACTCCGTTTCCTCGGGAATTTCGCTTCTTAGGCAAATCAAACAATGGCATTAATTTTTTTCATTGCCAGGAACCTGAGCATAGTCGAAGGGGACGAAGCAATCTCCTAACAATGATTCAGATTGCTTCGCTTGCCTGAACTCCGTTCATGCGCTCGCAATGACATAGCTTAAGGATTATTATTGGATTTACTTCATTACTCTATCATAAATCAATCCGGGTGACACAGCTTTTAGTACAAAAGTGGGATAAACATTTTTGTCCGCTATATAACGATAGTCACCCGTGGTTACCAATTGTGATGTCTTCTCTAAATCTAACAGAGCCGGGTCATCACGGCTCTCATCGGAATCGCCTTTGCGCAAAAACTTAACCCCCTGAATGATCATGTACAACGAAGCCAATAGCAGAAGCCAGGCGATAATCTGATTCCCATTGAGTGGGTCTACAAACCAATAATCAATGTTGATCAAAATCAGGGCCAGAATTGCTTCCCAGGCGAAGAAGCGAAAAAAACCATGCGAGTGTGGGTCGCGCAAGGAGGACCGAGTGATCCACACAATAAATATGGATACGATGATGAAAACTGAAATTTTTATTATATGTGCCATATTAATAACTTATTTTACACACACGTAGCGAGGTTTCCCTGGAAATAGG
>CAYQQX010000222.1:0-6194 GCA_964419495.1 uncultured Anaerolineales bacterium | reverse complement strand
AGCACGCTGACGTAATTCCGCTCTCAGGGAGAGGATATCCCCATCGATATATTTGAGCGCGCCCAGGTAGATGAAGAAACATAATAGCCACGCAATCGTGCAAATGGCGAGAATTGCTATTCTCAGATCCAATGCATCTGCGATGATGCCTGCCAGCAAAGGGGCCAGGGCTGCGCCGCTGTTCTCAATGAAATACTCGATGGCTAAGGCTGTGCTGCGCACCTCGGGGGCGGTGATATCTTGAACAGTCGAGATCACGTTGGGGGAGGAGAAGGGCATGAAGAGCGCCGTCAAGATCATTAAAATGAAGAATGAAGAGCGAGCATCAATGGGTGTATTCAATGCAAAGAACAGGAAGATCGCCCCTAGCAAAACACCCACACTGGATACAATCACCCGGCCTTTAAGTGTGCGCTTGAATAACCAATCCCCCGCCGCGCCACCGACGAAATATCCACCGGCCAAAACCAAAATGATCGGTGCCATGGTGAATAAGATGCTGTTTTCGTCATAGCCGCGTTCCTCAGCCAGATAAGTGAAGAACCAGTAAGTGATCACGTTCCATGGGAAAACGCCGGCAAACCCCTGCAAGAAAATGAACCACATGGTGCGTTTCTTCAATACAGCTTTGGCTTGATCCCAGGAGAAGCGGTATTGACCGATAGCTTCCATATCTTGCAGTTCCGGCTCGGCCTGGCCACGGGGTACTTCCTTGACGAAGAAGAAGATCAAGATTGCCAGCAATATGCCCAACCCACCGGTGATGTAGAAAACGTTACGCCAGCCGATGCTGGGCGCTAGCATCAGGGCCAGGATCATGCCTAAGAGATAGCCAATCGGCTGAGTGAGCTGCAAAATGCCATAGATCTTGCCGCGTAAATTGGGGCCGAAGTAATCGGCGATCAAGCTGTACAGACCCGGATAGGATGAGTCGTCAATGCCTGTGGAAGCACGTGTCGCTAAAAAGCCGGGATACGTACGAACGACAGCGCTCAGCCAGGTGGTTGATCCCCAAATCAAGGAAGCCAACGCCAGTAATTTAGCCCTTGCAAAACGGTCATATAAATACCCCCACAAAGGATAGAGCACCGTGCCAACAACCAGGGCGCCGGTAAGTACTGCGCCCATCTGGGTTTTGGTAATTTGGAACTCAGCGATGATGTTGGGGGTGAGTGGCCCTATCAACAGCTTGTCAGATTGGTGCAGCAGCATGAAGAAAGCGAAAATGATAACGACGATCCAGCGGTTTGATGATTTCTCTTTCATGTTTTCCTCTTTGACAAATTGGGTAGAAGGTTGCCGTGTTGGCCGCAATCCGAAGCTGATACCTTAGTCCGCGGCGATAGCAGCAGCTTGGAAGGGCTGATATTCTTGCTCGAGCTCGCTGCGGAATTGGGACGTATACAGGCGGTAGTAGTGTCCGCCCTGACGCAGCAGTTCGGCGTGAGTGCCCATCTCTGAGATTTTACCGCTCTCGATGACCAAAATACGCTCGGCACGCTTGATTGTGGATAGACGGTGCGCGATGACGAAACTGGTGCGGCCTTGCATCAGATTTTCCATACCTATTTGGATCAGCGACTCGGTGAGTGTGTCGACAGAGCTAGTGGCTTCATCCATAATGAAGATTTCCGGTTTGCGCAGTACGGCCCGTGCCAGGCTGATGAGTTGCTTCTGCCCGACTGAAAGCAGATTGCCACCTTCGCCGACTTCTTCCTGGTAGCCTTTTTCAAGATCGGCAATGAAATCATGGGCGCCGGCTAGTTTGGCAGCCTGAACAATTTCATTGTCAGTGGCATCGAGCTTGCCATAGCGAATATTCTCGGAGATTGTGCCTGAAAAAAGATGTGGTGTTTGCAGGACCACACCGATGCGCGATTGAATGGCGTCCAAGCAAAGTTCTTTATAGTCGCGGCCGCCTATTAGAATGCGGCCTTTGGTCGGTTCGAAGAATCGTCCCAACAGATTAATGATCGTAGTTTTTCCACCGCCGGTCGGGCCGACCAAAGCAATGGTTTCTCCCTGCCGGATATGCAACTGGAAGTTCTCCAGAACAGGGTCGTCGTCATCGTAGTGGAAGGTGACATCTTCAAAGATGATATCTCCTTGAATGCTGCCAGGGTCCGAGGCGCCAGGTTGATCCTGTACATCCGGCACCGCGTCGATCAGCGAAAAGATTCTCTCAGCTGATGCGATGGCGTGCTGCATCTCAGCGTAGACGCGCGCCAATTCTTGAATTGGCCAGATCATAAATACAACGTACGAAACAAATGCCTGGATGCCGCCAACGGTCATATTGCCAACGGTTGCTTGCAATCCGCCGTACCAAACGATGCTGCCCAGGGCTATAGCGCTGATGATTTGTACGGTGGGCAAAAAGAGGGCTGAAAGCCAGGCAGCCCGATATCCAGCTCGATACATTTCGCTGGTCAGATCGCCAAATTCATTCATATTGCGATCTTCACGGCCAAAGGCCTTGACAACGCGCACGCCGGTGATGTTCTCATTATACGACCCAGTGATCTTTGAGTTTATCTTGCGCACCAGGCGGAATTCGACAATGATCTTTTTCTTGAACTGGCTGGCGACAACAACCAGGATGGGGATGATGGCAAAGACGATCAGTCCCATGCGCCAGTTGATGCGCATCATAAAAAATGTAGCCGTGATGATATTCATCAATCCCCAGGTGATATCCAGCAGCCCCCAGGTTACCAATTCTGCAACGCGCTCAGCATCCGAAGTGACCCTCGACATAATCCAGCCGACTGGTGTGCGGTTGTAGTATGAAAGCGACAGATCTTGCAGGTGATTGAACATCTTTTGGCGCAGATCGTAGCGCACGCGCTCCCCCAAGACGCCTGCCAGGTAGATGAAGCCAAAGACCCCCGCGGATTGCAGCAAGACCAATAAGCCATAGCGCGTGATAATGCTGCGCAGTGCTTCAACATTGCCAGGTACGATACCTTCATCAATAATCCGTTTGCTGAGGAATGTGAAGTATGAGTCGAGGGTTGATACGAGCCCAATCATCGACACAAAGCCAATGATCCACATCCGGTGAGTTTTTACCTGACTCAAGATACGCAATACTGTGCGCCCGTTAAATTTTGTGGTGAATTCTTCCTCTTCAAAATACGATGGATTTGTCATAATAGTTCTTTTGTCAACCTAATAAGTGTGATGCGGTTTGTGGTTTGAGATAAAATGAGCAATATTTACTGCATCACTTGAGCAGATTTCGGTTTGGACTTGTGTTTTTTTTCAAAAATCCTTCCAAAATCTGCTTATCGGCTGTTAACCAACAGCGCTGGCGATCTCTTTTTCTAGTTCAGCCTCGATGCGTGTCTGAATGTCGAAAATCTCGCGATAGGTGCCATCCTGGCCGAGAAGTTCTTCATGACTGCCGATCTGCTTGATCCGGCCTCCATCCAAGACGACTATCAGGTCTGCGATCATTACACTCTGAATTCGGTGAGCAATAATAAAGGTTGTGCGGCCCTTCATCAAGCCCTCGAGGGCAGCGCGAATCTCGGTTTCCGTTTCGATATCCACAGAAGATGTGGCATCGTCCAGTATCAAGATGTAAGGGTCCTTGACGATGGTACGGGCAATCGCCGCGCGCTGCTTTTGACCGCCAGAAAGGGTGACGCCTTTCTCTCCGACCAAGGTGTCATAACCGTTGGGGAAACTTACAATCGAGTCGTGAACTGCGGCGGCCTTTGCGGCGGTGATGACTTCTTCGTCGGAAACTTCTCGGTCAACACCATAGGTGATATTCTCTCGGATGGAACGCGAGAATAAGAAAGGCTCTTGCTCAACAACGCCTATCTGGCTTCGCAAAAAACTGCGCGGGTAGCGTTTTAACTCCACGCCATCCAAAGTGATACTACCCTCGGTGTATTCGTAAAAGCGTGGCAGCAAATTGGCTAACGTGGTTTTCCCAGAGCCGGTCGAGCCGATCAAGGCAATGATTTGCCCAGGCTCACTGCGGAAACTAATCTCTTGAAGGACAGGATTATCTTCTTCGTAGGCGAAGGAGACCTCCTCAAAGACGAATTCTCCGCGGATGCAATCTTCGGGAATGTAATCGCCCTCGTCCAAAGGCTCTCGTACTTGCTTGAGCATTTCGGTAATGCGTTCGAAAGAAACCATTCCCGTTGACATTTGTACGATCAAGCGGCCCAGGTTGCGGATCGGCCACAGGATCCAAATCACCATGCCGGCGTAAGAAAGATATGTGCCCACGGAGATTTCGCCATTGATGGCCATAATAGCACCCACGCTGAAGCCCATGAGCATTTGCGCGCCAGTGAGAATGTCCGATATGGGCCAGTAGAGCGAGTGCATCAACAGCAGTCGGCGACCGCGGGTGAATTTCTCCCAGTTTTCAACATCGAATTTGTCTCGCTCGTAGGCCTGGCGCGAAAAGGCTTTGACCACCCGAACACCAGTCAAGTTTTCTTGCAGCCGGTTAGATAATACGGCGTCCTGTTCTTGATAGGCCTCATAAGCCTTGGTCACCCGCTTGAAGAAGAAGTAAGACATCAAAATGGTAAAAGGCACCACAATGATTGAGATAAGCGCCAGTTTCCAATTCAAATAGAGCAGAGCAGATAAGTTGACGACGAATAACAAAACAATGCGCCCAGCACCGATGGCTTGCTCAGCGAAAAAGCGCCGCACAGCGTCGATATCGGATGTGGAGCGTTGAATTAATTCGCCGGTTTTGGTCTGGTCGTGATAGGTGAAGGTCAGGTGTTGGATATGATCGTAAACATAATTTCTCAGCCGCTGGGCGATACTTTCCGATGTATAAGCCGCCAGGGCTCCACTAAGAAAGGTAAAAACACCGGTCACAATGGCCAACCCCAAAAATCCCAAAGCAATCAGGGGCAAAGTATTGGAAGCGGACTCATCGCCGAGCACATTATCTGCAAAATTCCCTAAGAGCAAGTAAGTGCCTGAACGGGTTGCAGCAGCTATCCCTAAGCTTAATGCCGCGCCTACGTAGATCCATTTAAAATCGCGGATCAAGCGAAAAAGACCAGTTAATGGCTTTTCGGAAAGCGTCTTGCCTATGTCTGTTAATGTCGGAATTGTCATAAAGGTTAATTGTCACTTCGAACAAAATCACAATTTCATTGGTTTTGCTTCGCCGGGTTGCTCAACCCGCAAATACGGTACAGATAATTTTATCTAAATACCCGATACTTTTTGTTTTGTAAGCTGATACTTCGACACTTCGATCAAGCGAGTTTCCCGCCGGAATATATGGGGGTGGTTGCAACCACCCCCATATATTCCGGCGGCAGCCCTTGTATGGTAGTTTTTTCAGTGAAGTCTTATGATATTTCCCTGGAATTTCAATTTTCATCAGAGTTGATCAGCGTTCATCTGCGTCCTAATTTGGAAACTGTCACGTGGCTAGAATTTTATTGGTTATCAGGAAAAGTCCCAATAGGCATGATGCTGGCTTGATTTGTTTCAATGATTTCGGCATTCAATTGCCCATGAGATAGTTCCTTTAAAGCTACCTGGAAAGCTGGAAATCCCTCCGTCGTGAACTCACAGTGAATGGTGACATTAGCCGTGAATTCCTCTTCACGGATGATACCTTTTTGCGCATCTACTAAGCGTTTCACTCGTTCGTAATAGTTATAAGGCATTGTGATCATCACCGAATGCGTAGGTACTTTTTCAGCGCGCGCGGTGATCTCCAGAACTGCTCGAACTGCGTCGCTGTAGGCACGCACCAGGCCCCCGGTCCCCAACTTGGTACCGCCGAAATATCTTGTGACAACCACTGCCGTGTCTCCAAGTCCACTGCCCTGAAGCACGGCTAGCGCTGGCCGGCCCGCAGTGCCGGAAGGTTCGCCGTCATCGTTGCTGTGCGCGGTGACGGAAGAGCCGTGTCCCACGATGAAGGTGGGTACATTATGACTTGCATCAGCGAACTCAGCCTTTATGCGGGCGATGAAGCTCTTGGCTTCGTCAACGCTGAAAACGGGTGCCAGACTGGCTATGAAGCGTGAATTCGACACCTGAATTTCAGCACGAGCTTCTTCAGCGGGGATTAAATATCTGCGCATAATTTTCATCATCAACCTCCCACAGGTTCGCAACCTGTGGGAGGTTAGGGTGCAAACAGCACCCTATTCTACCAGAGGAGAGGGGGTATAATGAAAAAGTTG
>CAYQQX010000221.1:0-6210 GCA_964419495.1 uncultured Anaerolineales bacterium | reverse complement strand
CTAATGTAAGAAAGATATGATTAGTACCATCAAAATCGATACATGAGGAAAACTGGTTGTAGCTTATGAATAACAATAACGCATCCACAAAAAAATACCCTCTCTCTCGACGCGATTTCTTGAAATTCTCGGCCGCAGGCATGGGTGGATTGGCCCTAAAACCGTGGCGTAAACTTTTTCAATTGGTAGATTTTCCCCAATCGGAAAAATTAGGTCGAGTTTGCTTTGGTCGTATCGATGTCAAAGCGCAGCCTGATTACAATAGTCAAACGGTAAGTGTCCTGTATGAAGATGCCGTGGTTCCCTGGCTTCAAGAAGTTTCTGGAAGTTGGCCATATCGTAACAACCAGCGTTGGATTGAAACGCCTGAGGGCTATATTTGGTGCCCTTATTTGCAGCCTGTAAAAAATGAGCCGGCTCAACCGGTAGATGCACTGCTTCCGATGGGCGATCAGTCTGGCCTTTGGGTCGAGGTGTGCGTGCCCTATGTTGATGCCATTATCGCCAATGGTCCGCCGCGTTCAGCCTGGTGGCAGTACCGGCAAGAAAATGGACAAACTTACCGCTTTTACTACAGCCAAATTTTGTGGGTTGACCAAATGAAAACCGAAAGCGACGGCAGTGTTTGGTACCGCATCAACGAACGTTATGGCAATCCCGGTGATATTTTTTGGTGTCCTGCCGAGGCCTTCCGCCCACTGACTGCCGAAGAGCTCTCCCCAATCAGTCCGGATGTGGAAGATAAACTCATCGTCGCCGATATCAATTGGCAGACTCAAACCCTTTCGTGCTATGAGGGTAATACTGAAGTGTATTTTGCCCGCATCTCTTCCGGCAAAGCGGAAGGCGCTACCCCACTAACCCCGGCTGGTTCGCCCGGGTTCCAAATTTGGCGAAAGCTGTTCTCCCTGCATATGGGCGGCAATACTGCCGCTGGAGCCTGGGATGTGCCCGCAGTAGGTTGGACATCGCTATTTCATGGTGATGGCGTTGCTGTACACTCGACCTACTGGCACAACAATTTTGGTGAACCCATGTCGCATGGATGCTTAAATGCCCGGCCAGAAGATGCCAAATGGATCTTTCGATGGGCAAATCCAATTGTATCTTTTGAAGATGGCGATTTCACCGTCGTGGGCAAAGGCGGCACGCGCGTGATCGTCAACGAGTGGTGATTTTAGGAAAATCGCTTTAGAAAAATCAATTCCACGAAGTACACCAAGTTGCACCAAGAAGTCAAACTGAATTTTTCTTCGTGAAACTTCGTGCCCTTAGTGGAGGAAAAACGAATTAGGAAAAATAATGGACGCATCTAATATTGGACTGGGGCTGGCTTTTGTGGCCGGCCTGGCATCATTCTTATCTCCTTGTGTATTTTCTCTTGTTCCGGCCTATATCGGCTATTTAGGCGGACGCTCGGTGGCCTCGGCTGAAAGCGGTGAGAACAATCGCTGGTTGACCTTCAGCCATGGCCTGGCTTTTGTGCTGGGTTTCAGTATCGTTTTCATCCTTCTAGGGATTGCAACCTCGGCCATCGGCGGATTGTTGTATGACCTGCGAACATGGCTGGCAAAGATTGGTGGCGTTGTGGTGGTTATCTTTGGACTGCATATGACCCACATCATCCGCATCCCATTCTTGGATTATGATCTGCGACCGCAGAGTGAGCCTGATCGACAGCGAGGTTATATTTCATCTGCACTGATGGGCGTTTTCTTTTCTGCAGGCTGGTCGCCTTGTGTGGGCCCAGTCCTGGGCGCAATCCTTACATTATCTCTGAGCGGCGGCTCGGTTTCTCAAGGGGCGGGTTTGCTGACTGCATACTCGGCTGGCCTCGCAATCCCATTTTTGATTGCCGCTTTGGGTGTTGGTTGGGTGACCAAAATTTTGCGCCGTTATGGCAAAGTCATGCGCTACACCGAAATTGCCATGGGAGTCTTGTTGATTATCGTCGGCGTGATGCTCTTCTTGGGGACCTTCGAGCAGTTGGCTCGCTTTGGTTTCTTTGTAGATTTCGGGTTTTAGGGCTTTGATATGCGCAGAGTACCTACTTTGATTGCGGGCGTAATCGTAGGAGTTGGCATCGGCTTGTTGGCGATTGGATTGCTGCGCGGTGACGATTCGGTTTCGGTTAGTGAATCGCTTAAAGAATCGGCGGCCTCTAAAACTTTGGCATTGGATTCGCCAGCTCCGGGGTTTGAGCTGGTATCCCTCTCCGGAGAACAGGTTGCTCTCAAAGATTTTGGCGGTAAAGTTGTGCTGTTGAATTTTTGGGCAACCTGGTGCGGGCCCTGCCGACTGGAGATGCCCGCTTTCCAAGACCGATTCAAGGAGTATGGTGGCGATCTCCAAATAGTGGCCGTTAACTTCGATGAAGCACAGCATGAAGTGCAGAATTTTGTTGACGAGCTGGGCCTGACCTTTGAGGTACTCCTAGACCCTGGCGCAGAAATTCAGCGCTTGTATCAGGTGCGCGGATATCCAACTTCATATTTTGTGGATGCTGAAGGTGTCGTGCGTGTGATCCATATCGGCATCATGACAGAAAGTCAGTTGGATGGGTATTTGGTAGAGTTGGGATTCGATGGATAATCCTTTCCTTCTATTTGTCATTCTGAGCCGCCGAAGGCGCGCCTGTGGCGAGCGAAGCATGCCCTGCGATCGAAGATCGTGTCGAGGGGAATCCCTGATGACATCAATCGTTAATGGCCAGTATAATTCTTACCACCTTTTCAGGGATCCTTCGTCGCGTTGCTCCTCAGGATGACAATGAAAAACATTTATCCTTACGTAAATGAACTCATATTTGGGAGAATGTATTGCTAAAAGTAACCTTATTCGGTAGAAAAGTTTGTCATTTATGTGATGAGGCTCAGGCAGCCTTAGCCTCACTGCAAGATCGTTTCCCCCATGAAGTGGCGATTATCGATATCGATGGAAATCCCGAATTGGAAGCCGCATACGGTATCGACATCCCGGTTGTGGAAGTCGGGCCATATACACTCAAAGCGCCATTTGATGTACGAGACTTGGAGATGACCTTAGGGGCTGCGCAAGACCGTGCCGCTCAACTTGATGATTTGGGAGATAAACGGCACAAAAAACGTATTCAGCGAGCCCAAAATATTTCTGGGGCAGACCGATTCGCCATGTGGTTTTCACGGCGCTATATGCTTGTATTCAATATATTTGTTTTTATCTATGTGGGACTGCCCTTTCTTGCGCCGGTACTTATGAATTCGGGCTCAACTGCGCCTGCCAACGCGATTTATAAGCTTTACGGTGGACTGTGCCATCAGCTTTCATACCGCTCATTTTTCTTGTTTGGCGAACAGCCCGTTTACCCGCGCGCTGCTGCGGAGATCGATGGATTTCAGACGTTCCAAGATGCAACCGGACTGGATGAAAACGCCATCTTTCCGGCGCGCGATTTTCGCGGCAACGAACAAGTTGGCTATAAGACAGGATTGTGCCAGCGTGATGTGGCCATTTATGGTGCTATACTGCTCTTCGGAATCGTTTTTGTTTTAGCCGGCAGAGCAATAAAGCCAATCCCCTGGTGGCTATGGGTATTTGTGGGAATATTTCCAATTGGTTTGGATGGGGGCACACAATTGGTGGGAATGGTTATATCAGCGTTCGATGGTTCGTTCTGGGATGCATTCGCGAATTTCTTTCCAGCGCGTGAAAGCACACCCTTCTTGCGCGTGCTGACAGGATTCTTGTTTGGGCTTACAACAGCCTGGTTTGGCTATCCGATGGTAGAAGAAAGCATGCGTGAAACGCGCCATATGCTGACAAAGAAATTTGCTCATCACAACGAAAAACGATAAACGCGCCACGCAAATCGCGCCATTCTCAACGTATTATGCCCTTTCACCAAGTAAATTCCATTCGCTACTACAGTTTTGATATTTTTGACGGGGATACCATATCCCAGGCTGTTTTCACGCGTCATGGAGGTCTGAGCCCAGAGCCGTGGTCCTCGCTCAATGTGGGCGCCAGCGCAATGGTGCTGGATGATCACCATAGGGTCAGGAATAACCGAATTCTGGCATTTGAGACCTTAGGGCGAGATCCAGCCTCGATGTATGATGTCTGGCAGGTGCACAGTGCAGATGTGATTTGTGCTGAAGCGCCGCGTCCCAGTGATACGCCTCACATCAAGGCAGATGCCATTCTCACAGACAACCCACATGTAAGCCTCTTCATGCGTTTCGCCGATTGCGTTCCAATACTACTGCATGATCCAGCCCAAGGGGTGGTGGGCATTGTCCACGCTGGCTGGCAGGGGACAGTTCGTAAAGTGGTAAGTGAAACTATCGCAGCTATGATCGACCGCTACAATTCTCAACCCGAAAATATCTATGCCGGGATTGGTCCCTCGATTGCGGCGCATCATTACCAGGTGGGACCTGAAGTTGTTGCCAAAGTTCGAGAGACCTTTGGAGAATCATCGGAATCTTTGCTGCCTGTGAAAGACGGCGCGGTACAATTAGATTTATGGCGTGCCAATCAATTATTGCTTGAGCAAGCTGGCGTACGGGAGATTCAGGTCTCGGGTTTATGTACAGCTTGCCATACGGATGATTGGTTTTCACACCGAGCCGAAAAAGGTCAGACAGGGCGCTTCGGCGCATTATTGGCATTGAATGGATGATTGATGGTTGCACCTCTGAAAGAGACAATTTTCGAAAACATCGAGCGTGTTACAGATCAGATCGCGACCGCGGCCGAATCTGTTGGTCGAGATGCTGCAGAGATCAAGCTGATCGTGGTTACGAAAGGTCACTCAATCGAAGTAACTCGAGCGGCTATTCAAGCTGGGGCAAAGTATATTGGAGAAAATTATGTCCAAGAAGCCCTGATAAAAATGGAAGCGCTACCTGACGAAGATGTAGAATGGCATATGATCGGCCATGTGCAAAGCCGCAAAGCGCGCCCTGTTGTCGAAAACTTTGCCTGGATGCATTCCCTGGATCGCCTGAAGGTGGCGCGGCGCTGCGATCAATTTGCCGCAGATTTGGGCATGCGCTTGCCAGTTTTGTTGGAATGTAACGTTAGTAGGGAAGCCTCCAAGCATGGCTGGGATGCGTGGGATGAGATGCGTTGGTCGGCATTTGCTGAAGAGCTGCTACCCGTCTTTGAACTGGATCACCTGAAAGTCCAGGGTTTGATGACCATGCCGCCCTATTTCCCTGATCCTGAGGACGCGCGTCCGTACTTTGAGAAGCTGCGTCGCTTGCGAGATTTTTTGAAGGAAAGTTTCCCGCAATCCGATTGGAAAGAACTTTCGATGGGGATGAGCAATGATTATGCCGTTGCAATCCAAGAGGGTGCTACATTTGTTCGTGTAGGAACTGCAATCCTAGGTAGCCGATACTAGGGTAGAATTGTAACTGAAGTTGAATGCTGGCCGCTGAATAAGCCGCGGCCGCAGAGATTTAGGAGATTTTGCTTGATACTATTTTTAATCCAACTCATTGATTTGATCGTACGTCTATTTGTATTGCTTATCTTGGTGCATGTGGTATTGTCTTATTTTATGGACCCTTTCCACCCCGTTCGACGGCAGATCGACCGAATTGTCGAACCGATGATAATGCCCATTCGACGAGTGATTCCCTTGGTTGGGATGTTTGATTTTAGTCCTTTAGTACTGCTGATTTTGGTTCAAATCATTGGTATGATACTTACAAGTATCTTAAGATCATTTTTCTAAGATATTACGATCTGAGGAGCAGCCATGTCCACACAAGAGTTTCACTTACATGATGGAAGGAAGGGATCGGCTTTGGGAATTCGGGTTATTCCCCGGGCCACGCGTAACGAGATCGTTGAAATACTCCATGATGGCACCATCCGTGTGCGTCTAAAAGCCGCTCCCCAAGAAAAAGAGATCAACCAAACCTTAGCAGATTTTTTGGCATCTGTGCTTGAAATATCAAAGGATCGCATCGAGGTTGTAGCTGGCCAAGGAGGTCGCGATAAGCTTGTATCGGTGCTAGATATGGAAGCGCTCGAAGCGCAGCAAAAAATTATTCAAAATCTAGCCTGAACTGAAAATCTCTAAAATAAAAAATCCTTCCCAAATTGTGGAAGGATTTTTGATTCTATATTGACTCTACTGCAAAAAGCCACCAAGTGAGTTTCCCCCGGAATATATGGGGGGCTGTCCCGAAAGGTCAACCCGGCAGGGTTGAAAAAAGG
>CAYQQX010000220.1:0-6286 GCA_964419495.1 uncultured Anaerolineales bacterium | reverse complement strand
ATGGGTGAGATTACTCGAGTGGGGAAGCGCGGTCGGTCGTACTTATATTCTCGGAGTAATGTGGTATGAAAACGCTAGCAGGAGGAATAAAATAATGATCAGGGTGATTTGGAAGCTTGAATTCCAAATCGATTGCACGCAGCGCACGCTAACGCTATGATATACTCAAAGTAAGAATAAACCTCGTCTGGATGATGTCCGGCGAGGGATGGCCTCAGCTTATCGGGCGCTTCGGCGTTTGTATTCTACCGAAGGGGTTCACCAGATGCAGGGGGTCAATCAAGATTTCCACAACCCTGTGTTGGGCAATGATCATGAGTCTGCAAGTTGGCCAGTTAATAACCGCACCCTTTCTTCCGGCCTCAGCGGAGGTGAAGAAATTCGAGCCTCGCGACGGGTATTTCCTGTTGGAGGTAGTGCTGCAAGACGACAGCCACACCTATAAACCGTTACGGATTACAGAAGAGCAATTCACACAAATCGAAATCCTCGAGCAAAGCTCGGTCGCGCTGACCGACAATGCCGAGGATTTCTTCTTTTTAATCGAAGCCAATCGCATCCGTCTGGCCTATCAGTTTGATCCTCAACTGGCAGTCAGCGTCTCCCAGGTGGATCCGCTGCCCCATCAGATCGAAGCAGTTTATCATTATGTACTCAACTCGCCTCGCATCCGTTTTTTGATCGCCGATGACCCTGGCGCTGGGAAGACGATCATGGCCGGTTTGGTTCTAAAGGAGCTGCAATACCGCAAGTTGGTACGCCGAGTGCTGATCGTTGCGCCTGGGCACCTCAAGTATCAGTGGCAGCGGGAGATGAAGGAGCGATTTCAGACATCCTTTGCCATCGTCGATCGGGCGCGCATGGAATCAGCCTGGGGGGAGAACGTATGGGAAGAACGGGAACATCTGATTACCTCGATTGATTTTGCCAAACAGGATGATGTGCGCAACACCTTGCGAGGTACGCATTGGGATTTAGTGATCGTTGACGAAGCTCACAAGATGAGTGCCTACGCCTATGAGAGCAAAAATCGGATCAAGATCGACAAAACCAAGCGCTATCAGCTGGGAGAAACGCTCTCGGGCCAAACTGAGAATCTGCTCTTCCTGACGGCAACCCCTCACAAAGGAGATGAAGAGAATTTCCGCTTATTCCTAGACCTGCTGCGCCCAGGCTTCTTTGCCAAGACCGAGCTGCTCAAAGAGTCCATCCAGCAAAAGGACAACCCTGTCTTCATCCGGCGTCTCAAAGAAGACATGCACACCTTCGAAGGCAAGGCCATCTTCCCACCCCGGTACGTCCGATCGGTGCGATTCCGCCTGACCCCGGCGGAAGCCGCGCTGTACAACCAGGTCACCCGTTATGTGCGAGATTATTTCGACAAAGCCAAGAAAAACCGCAGCATCTCCTTTGCCCTGATGATCTTGCAGCGCCGTTTGACATCCAGCACCCATGCAATTTACCGCTCGCTTGTTCGGCGTAAAGAACGCCTGGAGGAGTTGTTGGAACTGCCCGAAAAAATCCGCCAGGATGAAGACTATCTGAACGTCCGGGGCATCAGCGCTGAAGAGTTGGAAGACATGGAAGAAGAAGAGCGTGAGCGTATCGAAGAGCGGTTAATGCACCTGACCATCGCCGAAAACATCGCTGACGTTAAGGCAGAGATTATCCAACTGGAAGGGTTGATTGTGCAAGCTGAAGAGGTGCGAGTACAAGAAATAGAGAGCAAACTGGTGGGTTTGAAGGATAATGTGTTGGCCCAATTGGGTGAGCGTAAGCTGCTCATTTTTACTGAGTTTCGCGATACTGTGAGTTATCTGGTAGAAAAACTACGCGTCTGGGGCTATCAGGTTGTCACCATTCATGGGCAAATGAATATGGATGCTCGCATCACGGCCGAGCACAAATTCAAGGATCAGGCTCAAATTATGGTAGCCACCGAGGCGGCCGGGGAAGGTATCAATCTGCAATTCTGCTCGCTGTTGGTAAATTACGACATCCCCTGGAATCCCAACCGGTTGGAACAACGCATGGGGCGAGTGCATCGCTATGGCCAAGATCGTGAAGTGCACATCTGGAACCTGATCACGCGCGACACCCGCGAAGGTCAGATTATGGACCGCCTGTTCGAGAAAATGGAACGCATGAAAGAAGCGCTTGGATCAGATCGGGTTTTCGATATCATGGGCGAAATCATCCCTGGCTCGAGGATGGATGATCTGATCAAGGAAGCACTTTTCAGCCAACGGCGCATCGAGGAAATCGAAGAAAGCATTGAGGCCATCAACCCCGAAGAGACGCGCCAGACACTGGAGAGAGCTTTCCTTACCGGGCTGGCCACTCGGCATATCGATTACTCGGGCATTCGCCAAGAGACTCTGTTGGCAGAAGAGAACCGCCTGGTGCCTGAATACGTGGAAGATTTTTTCCTGCGGGCGTACGATCGTTTCGGGGGACGTGTGGAACAGTTGGGTAACGATGGCGCTTCCAGATATAAAATCTCCAGTGTTCCTTATGAACTGCGGCGTTGGAGCGAAGATTACGAATTCAAGACCACCTTTGGAGCATTGTTCCGTTCATACTCTCAGATTACATTCAACAAGGTCTACGCCCGGCACCACGCTCAGGTGGAATTTGTTGCTCCCGGTCATCCCCTGCTGGAAGCGGTCAACCAGCAAATCTTGAGCGAGCTGGGGGAAGGGTTGGGAACTTACGCAGTTTTCGGAGATCCAGAGGAGGGGCGTTATGGAACGCTGTGGTTTGTGGAAGGTGAAGTCACCGATGGAAGCGGATCACCAGCGGGAAAACGCGTCTTTTGCCTGTACCAGCCTGTCGAGGGCGAAGTACATACCATCAATCCGGCCATTCTGTGGGACCTGGAACCCCTCAGCAGTAGCGAACGAGAACAGGCTGAATTGGGGAAAATCGAAGCCCTCATCCTACAACGCCAGGGGATCGAAGACCATCTCATCACCCAGGTACTACTACCCTTCCGGGAGGAGATCGCTCAGCGCCGGGAACAAGAGGCGCAGATCAAGGCCAAGTACGGCCTGCGCTCGTTGGATTATCTGATCCAAGAATCCAACCAGAAGATATTAGACTATCAGGCGCGGCAATCCCTAGGGGAACAGGTGGATTTACCCTTGCTCAACGAACAGCGCAACCTGGATAGGTTGCAGGGTCGGCGTGATGATCTGAAACGTGAGATCAAGCTGGAGAGCAACCTGACGATGAGTGAACCACGCATTCTGGGTGCGGCGGCTGTGATCCCGCTTTCGAAGATACACTATGAGCTGCCCAAACAACATTCACAGCCCAGCCATGAAGATCAAGCTTCCTATACGGCAGAAATCGCTCAAGAAGGCATAGACGCCGAACGCAAAGCCGAGATCGAAGCAGTGGGTATGCAAGTGTCCATGGATTACGAACGCGAAAACGGATGGCATCCCAAGGATGTCTCCGGGGAGAACCACGGTTTTGACCTGCGTTCCAGCATGTACGATGACGAGGGGGCTTTCGCCGACGTGCGTTATATCGAAGTCAAGGCCCGCGCCCAAACCGGGGCCATCCGTCTCTCAGCCAATGAGTGGAAAAAAGCGCGGCACTTTGGGGAGAAGTTTTGGCTGTACATTATTACAGAGGCAGGGACAGATGCGCCAGAATTGCACCTCATCCAAAATCCGGCGGTTCATTTTCAAGAGGGCGAAGGGATTTTTGCAACTGGCTTCATTATCCCAGAGAACGAATGGCTGAGGAAGAAAGCATAATCATGTTGCACATTGCAACCACTATGGTAGAATAGGAGTGTACTCAACCAACTGGAGGTAAGACCCTATGCCTATTCTCCATGTCCGAAACGTCTCTGAAGAGTTATACGACAGTATCAAGCAGCGCGCCGCGGCGCAGAATCGCTCCATCACTGCGCAAGTCATCACGATGTTGGAGCGCGCCGTGGAGCAACCCTCGCGATCTCAAAGTGAAATCCTTGAAGGTATTCAACGGCGGCGGTTCTTTCGCCCTGCCACAACGGGCGCGCCTGACAGTACAGCCTTGTTACGTGAGGACCGCTCGCGATGATCGAGGCCTGCGTGGTGGACGCCAGCGTGGGCATCAAGCTGTTTGTAGAGGAAGAGGGTTCTGAACAAGCAGACCGTCTCTTTCAACAATTAGCAGAGCAACCCAACGCCCGATTTTATGTCCCCGACCTATTCTTTGTGGAATGCGCCAACATTCTCTGGAAGTACGTCCGCCAATTCGACTATCCTGCTGAAAACGCCCGCCAGGATGTGGCCGACCTGCGCGCGCTGGCCTTGCGCTCGGTCTCTACGGTTGACTTGATTGTTTCAGGCCTGGACTTGGCACTTGAATATAAACTTACAGCCTATGATGCTTGCTATGCCGCGCTGGCGAAACAAACCCAATTACCCCTAATTACGGCTGACAAGCCGCTTGCCCAAAAGCTGGGTGCTAGCGGGATCGAGGTTGTGCTGTTATCTGACCTCCCAACCAACTAACTACTACCCCATGAAAAAACGTCTCATCGAACATAACATCCCCCTCGCTGAAATCTCCGAAGAATCCGCCCGCGAGAAGAATATCCGTCATGGGCACCCTTCTACGCTGCATATCTGGTGGGCGCGGCGACCGTTGGCGGCTTCGCGCGCCACGGCCTTCGCCGCCCTGATCGACGACCCCGGCCCGGACGAACCGGCTCCTGAGGACAGCGGTTTCGAGACCCAGCGCGAATATCTGCAAGACCTGATCAAGCGCATCACGCCCTGGGAAGCGGTCAAGGACGGCAACTCAGAGGCCATCGAAGAAGCTCGTCAATTGATTGCAGAACAGTACGGCCAGCCGCCCAAAGTATTGGATCCCTTCGCCGGGGGCGGTTCCATCCCGCTGGAAGCCTTGCGCCTGGGCTGTGAGACCTACGCCAGCGATTACAACCCCGTGGCTGTGTTCATCGAAAAAGCTACCCTGGAATGGCCGCAGAAATTCGGGATTGAAGTTGAACTGCCCAAAGAGTTTGTACACGGATCGACGCGGATGGACGCGGATAAAGAAAAATCCGTATCCCAATCGACCCTGTGGGATGAAGGGGAGACGGAGAAGGTAAATTTGCTGGCCTACCTGGTAGAGAAGTGGGCCAATATCATTTTGGAAGAAGCCCGTGAGGAGATCGGCCAGTTTTACCCCCACGAAAGCGCCGACGGGTTGATCGGTGCACGCGAGATCGAACACCAGGACGGCTGGATTCCGGTTGGTTACCTGTGGGCTCGCACGATCCCGTGCCAGAACCCAAGCTGCGGCGCGGAGATTCCATTGATCAAGCAGTTCTGGCTGGCTAAGAAAAAGAACAAGAAAATCGCCTACCGTCCGGTGGTGGATTACTTAAACAAACAGGTAGATTTCGAAATCCTGGAAAATGCCGCAGCCATTGAAGCGGCGAATTTCGACCCCAGTGAGGGCACGGTCAGCCGCGCCAACGCCCGCTGCTTGGTCTGCGAGCAAGTGACCAAGGCTAAACAAACCCGCCAACTTGCCCGAAACGGGAAAATGGATGAACTTATGATCGCAGTGGTGTTTCATCACCCAGATCAATTTGGCAAACGCTACCGGCTGGCGACTGAAGAAGATGTGCGCGTATTTAATGAAGCTGCGGTTTATTTAGAAGAGAAATTGGCGAACTGGCCGCATCTTGAAACTCCAATCCCGAATGAACTAGCACCTCCTGAAGGCCATCGCAGTTGCAGTAATGCTGTTTATGGATTCACAACGTGGGACAAATTTTTCAATTCTCGACAGAAATTATCACTTGTAACCCTCTTGGACAATATTATAGGTGGCTATGAAAGAATCATAAATGATATTAATCGATTGTTAGAGATGACTGAATTATCAGATATCGATTCTAAAAATGTGACACTTGCAGTAATGAGCTATCTTGCCCTTACCTTGTCTCGAACTTCTGAATTTACATCAACTTTCACAAGATGGTATCCTGGGGCTGAAGCTCCTCGAAATATATTTTCGCGCCAATCAATTGCTATGCTTTGGGACTTTGAAGAAAATAATCCATTTAGTGACATTGCTGGGTCCTGGAAAGCAATGTTTGAAAGAATGCTTTATGGGAGTAAAGCGAGTTTTAATAGCGAATGGGGACAGTATGGAATTGTAAACAACGGCACTGCTACGGATTTGCCGTATCCGAAAGAATATTTTGACGCGGTGCTTACCTGGACTTTGTCCATTTGGGACCTTTCAAGGTGAGTAACATACGGCTTCA
>CAYQQX010000219.1:0-6296 GCA_964419495.1 uncultured Anaerolineales bacterium | reverse complement strand
TTGAACTAATTTTGAGTTAGTGAAAAATACCATTTATGGGAGATTTGCTCATGTTTCATCTGAGGTCCGCTCCTTCCTGACAATTTCACACCCTGGACATTCATGCCAGGGCGTTTTTGTTTGTATCCCTTGGGTTTCATTCAAATATTATCCTGGGGTTTTGCTTCCTGCGTGTCTGATCGTGGTTTCCAGGTCGTTGATTCGCATTCCATCTTTTTGAGGCTCTATTTCAGCGCACCCCATTTATCCGTAACATTGTTTTGCTGTACCTGTGTTGGTTACTTTACTCTTCCATTCGAAATTCTATGGCGAATGGAAGAGCCAGGAGCAAGATAATCGATAATCTTGCTCGGTATTCTGTAACCTATTTGGAGAACCTGACATGTTCAATACCCTGATCCTTTCAATCACACATTTCTCCGTCAACATCAGGAAATGGAGTAGACCAGCCACTGGTGTCCTTGCAGTTGGATCACTCTCAGACCTGAAGCGCAACCGAAGGGACCTGGTCATTGAGAATGCCATGCTGCTGCCCCAACATTATTGTAAATTCATCACCCCTAAACCACGGATATAATAAATGGTCCAGATTTCATAAACATACGTTACATGCAGGGATGGTTCCCATGAAACGCAAGAATGTCGGTTTGTTTATATTTTTCTTGTTCGTTGTCATTGGTTTGATTTTGGTGATCGTTGAAATTGGCCTTTTCTATTTTTTGCAGAGGGGCAGTTCTCCGCTGGCACTATTGGGCCAACCTCCATCTGTTGGCATCGTGCACCCGCAGGGGGACCGAGTGATTGACTCGGGTCAGGGGATTATGATTGCCGCGGTGGCGGTTTCGGATAGCGGTTTGCTGCGGGTGGAATTTCTGGTCGATGGGCATTTGGAACAGCAGCAAAGCATTGATCCGCTGGGTGCTGAAACTGGCGATCTTTTCTTCCCCTGGTTTGGCAGCACTACCGGAGTGCATCAGCTTAGTGTGGTGGCTTATGACCTTCAGGGTCGTGCCAGTGCACCGGCGGTTGTGCAGGTCGGAGTACAGGCAGTGGCCAGCCGTATTGATGACGCCGAATCTGCTGTAGATGCAGAACCAGGCGCCGAGAACCAGCAGCTCCCCCAAGGTGATTCTGACCATGGTGCAGGCCCAGCGCCCCAGGAGGGGGAACCCCCTCAGGAGGGTGCCGCGCCTCAAGAGCCAGTTCAACCGGCCGACCCTCCCGCCGATGCGCCCGCGCCGGACCAGGAAAACGAGCCCGAGGCAGATTTGGCGTTACCCCCACAACCCCAGGATCAACCACCGGCAATCACCCGTTTCGATGTCTTTGTTGATGTTTTCGGAGGCGAGAATGGCGTCCCCGTAGCTGTTTCCGCTGCTGCGGTTGGCTCAGGGCGGGATGATCTGGGCCTGGATCGCCTGGTGATTACCTGGCGCAATGAGGCTGGTCAATCTGGTGATTTCGCAACCATTTGTGTGGGGGAGCAACATTGTGAGATCGAGATGGAAGCGGGTCTGGATGTGGGGCGCTGGGTGTTTAGTTTGCAGGCCTTCGATACTTCCGGTCAGGCATCCGAACCCGAAATTGAAATTGTCGAAGTGATTGGCGGAAATGGACAACCTCCAGGGGCAGCAGAGCACGAATTCGACGATGAATGGCTGCGCGATCATTTGCGTAACCAGGCTGAAGGCTTTGGATTTGATGATGCACTGGGTGTTTTTTGGCGTGAACAAGGTTTTGGGGCCGAAGAATTCCTGGAAGAGATGTTCCCTGGTGCTAGTGGAGCCGAACCCGTACCTGAGCCTGTGCAGGAGGAAGGGTTTTGCTTGAATGTTACTGTTCAATCAGCAGAAGATGGCAATTTACTCACGCTGGAAGTTCTTTGCGATTTGCAAGCCGAAGGCGAAAATCATTTCTTGCTGCCTTCGGTTTCGAAGCAAATTGTCAACACCGGTGATGGCGGAATCAATCTATTCATTCCTGAGTGGAATGATGATGGCCGTCAAATAATTCCGGCTGGTGAGACATTCACCTGGTTGGATTGGGATGTAACCTGTGGAACGACGTACCGATATGCGCCGCGCGTGGATAATGCCATCAATACGGACATTGGCGTAGCCACCGGTAGGAATTTTGCCATCGGCAGTGTTCAGGCCACTACACCGGATTGTCGGCCTGGTTCAATTGGCGATGTTGACCTTAGGGCTGAAGCCCAACCCGAAGGAATTCAAGTGCGTTGGGAAATTGCTGAGAGTGGTAATTGGCCAGATAATTTGCCCGATGAAGGTGTCGCCTTCATGTTAATTCGTTTTGATGACTTATCGGGTGTTTCCACAAAGCTGTTTCGAGAGAATATCCCGACTGATTTGTTGCTGGCTGGCGGAGAATTTTCGGTGTTAGATGATGGTGCTGAATGTGGACAAAAGACTTGGTATTCGCTGGCCGCTCTCCCTGCAGACAGAGATTTGAGCCTGGTTTCGCCGGGTTGGTTATTGAGGTCTACAGTTCGAGCTCCAGAATTGCCTTGCCCGGAAAATGATTTAGGTAGCATGGATTTGAAGGTGTCTCCCTATTGGATCGATAATGCTTACCAATATGTACGCATGCAGGTTGATCTGCCTGCCGGATTCAACTGGCCGGTGGGAGAGAATGTAGAATTGGCGATTGTTCGTCTGCGTCCAGGTTTTGAACGTTGCGAAGGCCCACCCTGTCTGGGAGTCTGGCAGATTAAAAGGAGTATTCGTATCACGGATGAAGTTCGCAACAATGGGTTGTCTGTTGAAGCAATTGATTCTTCAGTCCTTACCGGAAATTACACCTACGCTTATCGGTTAGCCTTACTAATTAATAGAGAAGAAACACAAACTGGCCCAGTTATTCAGATAGCTACTGCCCCCGCGCCGCCACCCTCGCCGCATATTTTGCGTTTGACCGCCAGTAGTGATTGCCCTGGGGCATCGGAGCGTTGTGTGTTGGTCGAATGGGATTTATATGAGCAGCCTCGACCCGGGCCTAATTTCTATCCGGCAGCTCGCATTGCGGTAGAACGTGTTGTGTTCGGGTTCGATCAGCGCGAATTTGCGGTAGGTTTTGCAGATACTCAGTTTATGGATCTGGATATGTATGTTATGGAACTCGAATTAGCCAATGGCGATGTGCGTCGCATTTGCCATCATGATGTCACCTATCGTATGATTGCCTACAGCGAGGATGGGTATAAATATGGTGCCTCGCCCCTAACCCTGGATATGACCGGGGAGTGTGATGATCCTTTGGATATTGTCGTTGAAAGACGACGCTGAGGGAGGGCTGCAATGAGAATTCGAATCACTAGTCTCTTATTTGGGTTAGGCCTGCTTCTGGTTGGATGTACATTGTCTGGTCCCCAGGTTGTTCCCGATGAGGCCGTAATTACCATCGTTGAACCGGTGGATGGTGCCCAGTATCAGGTCGGCGATCTGGTCAAGGTGCGTTCCCTGGTGAGTAGTACTGCTGGTGCGCAAGAGATCGATCTGTTTGTCAATGCGGGCATTGTCCGCCGCGATGCGCTCAACGTGCCCTTGCGTCAGGGCAATATGCTGCAACCCTGGCAGCCCACAGAACCGGGTGAATACCTGCTTCAGTTGGCAATGACCACCACCTCAGGGCAAAACGTGCAATCCAACGCCGTGCTGATCACGGTGCAGGGGCCCGCCGCACCGCCGACGGCCGCTGAGCCCACCACGCAGGTACCCACGATTGTGGAGACCATCACCCCGACACCAACGCTGCCACCCACGGCGACGTACACCCTGCCACCACCAACCATCACGCCCTCTCTGACGCTGCCGCCCAAGAACACCTTCACTCCATCAGCGGAGCCTCTGGCTGCGCCCGAGCCGATTGCCCCCAGCGGTGGTTATAGCTGCCGCTCTACGGTTTTCCTGGAATGGAACGCGGTCTACTCGGCCAATGGAATCTCGTTTTACGAATGGGTAGTGGAGAAACCTGGTGGCAAAGAAACCGGCACCACAACCGATGTGAAGGTCGAGTTCTTCATCCCTGGCTGCAGCGCCTCCTACCGCTGGCAGGTGCGCTCCGTCGATGGGCTGGGTACAATCGGCCCGTTCTCACCTTGGATTGATTTTAATATTGAGTGATTGTTTGAAGGCGGATCGGCTTTAGGGCTTGATGCATCAACCCAACGGTCCCTGGAAATAGGAAATTACTTGGGTACACCCCATGGGAATTACGCATTATTTGTGCGATTCATAGAGATCGTTTCAATTTTTTCATGTCCTGATCGTCCAGATAAGAAAGTACTAGTATGTATTCCTTCTCTTGATTGCGTGGGAACAGTAGCGTGGCTGAATTGTGCCGGAAAGAAGGCATCAGCCAGAGCTTGTATTACAAATGGTCCAAAGAATTTCTCGAAGCTGGCAAGCAGCGTCTGGCCGGGAATACCACCCGCCAGGCTGATAGCCGTGAAGTCCAAGAAATGCGTCGGGAAAGCGAGCAGATGAAACTGCTAATTGCAGAGCTGTCATTGAGAAATCGTCGCTTGAAAAAAAGCTTGCGGGGTGCGGGGGAGCAGACGTGGGACGACTGATCCGGTATACGAGCGAAGAGAATCTGGAGATCATCCACCTAGTGGAGCACTCAGATCTGTCGATCAAGCGGACGCTGGAAGAACTGGATGTGCCCCGAAGCACCTTCTACAGTTGGTACCGACGTTACCAGGAAGAAGGGGTTGAGGGGCTCAAGGCCAAAAGCTCAAAGACGAAACAGTTCTGGAATCGGATCCCCGATCCTGTTCGTGAAGAGATCGCGGACCTGGCCCTGGAATATCCCGAGGAACCACCCAGACAGATCACCTATCGATTTATCAAGGAAAAGCAGTATTTTGTCTCAGAATCGAGTGTTTATCGTATCCTGAAAGGCTATGACCTGATCGAAAGCCCTGCCTTCGAAGTTATCACGGCCAAAGAAAAGTTTGACAATCCAACCCAACGGGTGAATGAAATGTGGCAGATAGATTTCACCCAATTTCTGGTGGTGGATTGGGGTTGGTACTATCTCTCAACCGTCCTGGATGATTATTCCCGGTATATCTTGTCCTATAAGCTTTCGCCAACCATGAATGCTCAGGATGCTGAGGATACCCTCAAGATCGCTCTGGCGAAAGCCGAGATCGACAAGGTCAAGGTCTATCACAAACCACGTCTCTTGTCAGATAATGGACCCGCCTACCACTCCGCAGATCTGGCTCAATTTCTCAAAGAACGACGCATCGAACATATCCATGGAGCGCCCTATCATCCGATGACACAAGGCAAGATCGAACGCTGGCATCGTTCCATGAAAAATGTCATCAAGCTGCAGAATTACTACTCGCCATCAGAATTGGAGCGAGCCATCGCTGAGTGGGTAGAGTATTACAACAACCAGCGTTATCACGAATCGCTGAAGAATGTCACGCCAGCTGATGTTTATTTTGGAAGAGATAAGGAGATCATCAAAAAAAGGAACCAACTCAAAGAGCAAACCCTGGCATTACGTCGCCAGCAGTATCTGCAATTTGTGGGTGTATAATCTAATCATCGGGATGAAAAGTCTCCATAAGAGAATCTACCCTGGTGTCCAAAAACCTTTGAACCGGTACAATTTTCTGAACTCATTTGATCTCCCTGTGCTGGCTCAAAATTTCATCTTCTAGAATTATAAGCCGAAAATTGCACATTCAGCTCACCTAATTTTGTGTATCCGTTTCCTGCCCATATCAAAGATCATAGAATGCAGATTGTGTCATTTCTGGCTAGTAATCTCCGTGGATAAGTAAAGTAACCGGTACACCCCTATTGGTACGGCTAATTCTGAAACGCTATAATTACTGCTAACTATCCAGGGGGAATGACGAATTGATAATTTAAATAACGCCCAGCGAATAGGAGACGTTAACGGAGATAGTTAGGCCAAAGAATGGATAGTACGCCGCTGGGCGTTCGGGTATTATAGATCAAGAATGGATAGCGAATATAAATAATTTACAAAAATGCCCAGCATTTAGGGGAGGTAATTCTTTATAATGTTATTATATTTATGGCGGATGTTTTTTTTCATCTCCTCCTTAGTAGAAGTCGCGGCGACTTCCTACACTCCCCCCAATTGTTTTATCTACATTGGGGGGCTTTTTGTATAAACGTCCAGCGATTAGGAAGCAAAATAAACATTTTTCTGTAGTGTACCGGTTCAAAGGTTTTGGACGGCTATCCACTTAAGGCGGGACAGCACCGGTAGCCAAAGGGTCGTGAACGACG
>CAYQQX010000218.1:0-6331 GCA_964419495.1 uncultured Anaerolineales bacterium | reverse complement strand
TCTCGTATGCCGGCCAATGAAAAAACCTGGAAGCCGCCTGAGTCGGTCAGGATGGGCCCCGGCCAGTTCATGAATTTGTGCAATCCACCCATTTCAGCAACCAGCTCATCTCCTGGACGCAGATACAGATGATAAGTGTTGGCTAAAATCAGATTGGACTGGATTTCATTTAAGTGCGCTGGAGTGAGAGACTTAACCGTGGCTTGCGTGCCAACAGGCGCAAATATTGGTGTCGGGATCTCTCCATGGGGAGTTTGAAAGATGCCAGCTCTGGCGCGCCCATCGGAAGCTTTAAGTTCAAAGTTAAATGACTTTGCCATAACGGTGGTTGATTATACCCTTATTGAGAAAGATCAGGATGTTATAATTCACCCGCTTACATCAAACCACTAACCACTATCCACTAACCACTGTATTATGTTGCCCGATTTCCGCAGCCGCCAACGTGATTATTTACTCGATATTGCTCGAACGATTACCCAGGAACTCGAGCTGGATAAGCTCTTAGATGGCATTTTACGAACGGCTGTCGAAATGTTGGCTGGCCAGGCTGGGATTATCGCTTTGCGTGACGAAGGGGGCGGCTGGACGGTTGCTGCGTCGCATGGCCTCACGCCCGAATTTTTGAAGCAAATCGATCCCGTTTTAGCAAAAGTGCCTGATTATGAAGATCCGGAACGCTTCGAACTTCCACAAATCAACCGACTTTTGCAAAGTCTGACGCGGTCAGCAAGTAATGACTTGCTGCGCGGCGTGGCGTTGCCTTTGATCGCCCATCAGCGGGTTGTCGGGCTGACCTTTATCTTCAGAACATACCGCACTGTATTTTCAAGTAACGACCGGACCTTGTTGCAAAGTTTCGCCGACCAGGCGGCGATTGCCGTACACAATGCGCAGCTTTACAGCCAGATTCGCCGCGAGAAGCAACGCCTGGATGCGCTGCTCGATTCAGCGGCTGATGGAATTTTGATCATGACCCCGGATCACAATATCGAGCGCTGCAATCCCGCCTTTGCGCGCTTGTGGGGTGAGAAAACGGAAAAAATTCAGGGCAAGAATCATGACGATATTATTCGTTGGATACGACGGGAACAAGGCACTTCGTTGGAGGAAGCCGAAGCGGGTGGTTGGCCGTTGACGGCTCACGCCACGCTTTATGTAGAGGGTGATATCGAATGCCCCAGTGGCGTCCCCCTGGCGGTTGGGATTACCTATGCCCCGCTGATTTCCCCTGAAGGGAATTTGCTCAACATAATTGCCACGGTGCGGGATATTTCTCATTTCCGCGAGGCTGAAGAGCTCAAGAGCACCTTCATATCGGTGATCAGCCACGAATTGAAAACACCTGTCGCATTGATTAAGGGTTACACAGGGACCTTGCGGCGTGATGATGTTTCCTGGGACGATGAGATTGTGCAAGACAGCCTGGAGGTCATTGAAGAGGAAGCCGATCACCTGACATCTTTGATCGAAAATTTGTTGGATGCGTCCCGCTTGCAGGCCGGTGGGATCAAACTAAATCTGGCTGACTTAGCCATGGAGAATTTCTTAAAACGATTTTCCGAACGTTTTCAGACGCAAACCTCGAAACACAATATTGTGGTGGAGATACCTCAAGAATTTCCAGTAGTCATGGCTGACGAAGGGCGTCTTGGTCAGGTGTTATCAAATTTGATCTCCAATGCAATTAAGTATTCCCCTGAGGGCGGTGAAATTCGCCTCAGTGGGCAAGTGCGCGCAGACCAGGTGATTGTCTGCATTCAAGATGAGGGCCCTGGGATTGCTCCCGGTGATATCCCTCATATTTTTGACCGCTTTTACCGCGCTGATGAAGCCAGCCGTACCACCAAGGGCGCAGGGTTGGGCCTCTATTTGACGAGAGCCATCATTGAAGCCCATGCAGGCCGCATTTGGGTCGACCCAAGACCGGGTGATGGGGCCAGGATCTGTTTTTCCCTGCCACGGTAGAAAGTGAAGATGATTGCGGTGTTCACAATTCGGGGTACATAAACATCTCCACTGTCATTCCGAGTGTAGCGAGGAATCCCTGGAATCTGACTTTGCTTGCTAATCGCTCGGTTTCAGAGATTCCCTTCGACACGATCTTCGATCGCAGGGCATGCTTCACTCCGCTTGCTCTGCACGCCTACGCTGCGCTCAGAATAACACTTATAGCATTGGATTTTGAAGAACACCAGCTTTTTCATTTCTCCTCTTCGATTGGTAATCTAATATAAATTCAGGTTTTTTTAAATGGGGGGTACGGTTTTGATGCTTATCCCTTATAATACGGGACTTGTCTGAAGCTCTTTGGGAACTCCTGTGAGAGACCTCACATTTGGGAAAATTTGGCACCTTGTCACGGCAATTCCTAGAGACCCTTGTCTGAGATCCATAGTTGTGATCTGGAAAAGCAGTTAACTAATTTACTTGGAGAAAGAATGCCTAATACACAAATAAGCTGTCCAAATTGTTCCCAGCCCATCGTGGCCGATGTGGAGCAATTATTCGATGTCGGTCAAGACCCCAGAGCAAAGCAAGCGCTGATTTCTGGTGTGTTCAATATGGCCCAATGCCCACACTGTGGATATCAGGGCAACCTGGCTGCGCCCATTGTTTACCACGACCCCGAGAAAGAGCTTCTGCTCACCTTTGTGCCGCCTGAACTAATGATCTCACGTGACGAGCAAGAACGCATTATCGGCCCTTTGATCACCAAAGCCGTGGACAGCCTACCTCAAGAGCAGCGCAAGGGATATCTGTTCAGCCCCCAGACAATGATGACCCACAAGCTGCTTGTTGAAACCATCCTTGAAGCGGATGGCATCACCAAGGAAATGATCGAAGCCCAGGAAAAGAAAATGGCTTTGATCCAAAAATTATTAGAAGCCCCAGAAGATGCCCGTCCGGCTATGATCAAGGAAGAAGATGAACTGATCGATGATGAATTTTTCGTCCTGTTCTCCAGGCTGGCAGAGGTTGCTTTGGCTGGGGGCGATCAGGACGCGGCCAGGGGTTTGAAGGACCTGCAAGATTCTCTCTTAGAACACAGTTCTATTGGCATAAGGATTCAGGCTGAATCTAACGAAATGCAAGCTGCTCGAGAAACGCTTCAAGAGATTGGTGAGGATCTGACCCGAGAGAGATTGCTTGAGTTGGTTATCGATGCTCCCAATGAATCCCGCTTGCGTGCTTATGTTCAGATGACGCGTCCTGGCATGGATTACCAGTTTTTTCAACAGTTGAGTGAAAAGATTGATAGCATTGATGCCGATGAAAAAGATCGATTACTCGAGTTGCGAGAAAGCATATTGCAGATGACAGGCGAGATCGACCAGGCTCTAGAGCAACGCATGCAGGTAGCCAATCAAAACCTGGAAGCGGTGTTGGGTGCCGAGGATATCGAAACCACCATGAAAGCTAATATGGCTGCAGTGGATGAGTTTTTTGTCCAGGTCCTGACCGAGGCACTAACAGCGGCCCGTGAGTCTGGAGATATCGAACTCTCTGGCAAATTGCAGCTGATCATGTCCACCATCGAGGCGGCTTCAGCCGCTCCGCCTGAATATGAGCTTATCGACGAGTTAGTGGCAATTTCCGAGGACGAAGATGCAATCATAAAAATGCTCAATTCACAGGCAGACGAGGTCATTGCTAATTTGCTCGAAATTATGGGCGGTTTGACTGGACAGATCCAAGCCAGCATTGATGCTGCGCAGGGTGAAGACAAAGTCCAGCAGAAAGCGATGCTCGAAGCCTTGCAGAAGGTTTACAATGTCGCACTGCGACTTTCCATGGAGAAAAATTTCAAGGCCTAGTACAGCCCCATAGAACTTGATCAACTCCCCTTAAGATGAGAGCACGGTTCCTGTCCACCGACAAGAACCGTGTTTCATATTATCTAGCCCAAGTTGCTGCCAGACGTACCAACATCCTGAGCGGAGACGCCCAAAATCCGCCTGAGCGGACACTGAGCTTGTCGAAGTGTTAGTCGAAGGCAGATTTTGGTATTTTTCTCGTATTTGGGCGTCGCAAACGCCGGTACTGAGCGAAGTCGAAGTAAAGGATACTTGAATAAGATAGCAATCCGAGTTAAATATTAAACCGAAACAGGATTACATCCCCATCTTGCACAATGTATTCTTTGCCCTCTGAACGCATCTGCCCCGCGGTTTTTAGTGCGCTATCGCTGCCATATTCTTCGAAGGAGTCTATTGAAACGACCTCGGCGCGGATAAAGCCGCGCTCGAAATCGGTGTGAATTTCCCCTGCGGCTTTGGGTGCCGTTGTCCCCTGAGGGATATTCCAGGCACGCACTTCATTTTCATTTTTGGTGAAGAAGCTGATTAGATCTAGAATGGCAAACCCCTTACTGACCACCTGATTCAACCCACTTTCTTCGATACCTGCCAAGGCCAAGAACTCTGCGCGTTCACCCTCGCTCATATCGACCATTTCACTCTCGAGCTTGGCGCAAACTGTGAGAAAATCTGCATTATGCTCCCCCGCGATCTCCCTGACTTGTTTGGTGAGTTCTCCATCTTCAGCAAGACCATCTTCATCGAGGTTGGCGGTATAGATAACCGGCTTGGACGTCAGAAAACGCAGCTCTTGGGCAAGGGACTTGAAGGGTTCGCTCGCTCGATCTTTGAAGTTTGAAGCAGGATTGCCAGCCTCCAGGTGGGCTTTTAGAGATTGCGCCATTTCCATGACGGGCAGCAGTTTCTTATCACCCTTGACCTCGCTGGTGAGGCGCTCGATTTTGCGTTCAAGTTGTTCGAGGTCGGCGATGACCAGCTCAAGGTTGATGGTGTCGATGTCTTCACTGGGATTGATATCCCCTGAGATATGCGACACGTTGGGATCTTCAAAGCAGCGCACCACATGCACAATTGCATCTACATCGCGGATGTTGCCCAAAAACTGATTGCCCAATCCCTCGCCCTGGCTGGCGCCTTTAACAAGTCCTGCAATGTCAACGAATTCGATGGTGGCAAAAATGATGTTTGGTACGCCCACCAACGATTGTAATTTTTCTAGACGGAGATCATACAAGGGCACGATGGCGCGGTTGGGCTGAATGGTACAGAATGGATAATTGGCAACCTCCGCATTTTGTGCTCCAGAGAGGGCATTGAAGACAGTGCTTTTGCCCACATTGGGCAGGCCAACGATGCCGATTTTTAGACCCATATTAATCCTTTCAGAATTCGAAAACATGACTCGACCCGAATCTTTTGTTCGGATGTTTTAATCTTTTCCTTCCTCGTCCCCCCTGGCCCTGCTGCGCAGCCCCACCGGTAGGGAGGTGTGAAAAAATGGGTGCGTGCGGCGCTTTCCGCCAGACGCACCCATTTTTTCACTAATGTGCTTTGATATGTGACAAAACTCTGCGATCTTTGCGCTCTCTGTGGTTAATTTTGCCAACAACACCCTACGGGGGGACTACCGTTACTCCATTTGGAAAGAAAATAAATTAATCTGCAGGCGGATTATCTAAGCGCAGACCATGGCCGCGTACTGTGGCGATATAAATATGGTCGGGGTCAATTTCTGATATCCGGGTTCGAAGTCGGCGCACCAAAGCATCCAGGGCTTGATTGGTGATTTCGATGGCTCCATCCTCGCCCCATATTCCGGCCATCAATTCTTCGCGAGGGACTACGCGACCTTTATTGTCGAAAAGTTTTTCAAGCAACTGGAATTGGGAAGCGGATAATGGGGGAAGGATCTCTTCATCGCCAACCCAAACACGACGGGAGCGTTTTTCTAGTAATAATTTCCCTCGTCGATCAGGGGTTGCAGGAGATTGATCTTCGAAATCAAGCGGCAGCGTAGCATCAGAGCTGAGGAAAATAAATTTTTGAGCCAGGGCTATTAAGATGACATCGCCGTCATTCAGCAATGTCACTGCTGATATTCGCTCTCCATTGCAATGTGTGCCGTTCTTGCTGTTCAAGTCCTCCAGCATAACCCCCTCGTTGGTTGGTGAAATTTTTGCGTGTTGTCGTGAAACCTGGCGATTATTGATGGGTATATCGCAATCTTCGACGCGCCCCAAGATCATCGCGCCACGGAGCATCCACCGTTGACCGTCTAGATTGCCTTCGTGCCCGATTAATACTGGAACATCGTGATTGGTTTCTGTCATTTTCCCGAAAAGTATGCCCCAGGGGCGATAATCTTAACAAATTAAAATGGCGTAAATATTCTGACGGAAGGTTGCTCTGGGAGTATAATATCATAAAATTTGTGCTTTTGATGGCTAGAATTGAAGGGTCTCTAGGAATCGCCGTGGCAAGGGTCCACATTTGGGGGTGGGGCTGTCTAA
>CAYQQX010000217.1:0-6758 GCA_964419495.1 uncultured Anaerolineales bacterium | reverse complement strand
CTCAACCGCCGCTGAATATTTTATTCATATTTAGCGAAGCCGCCGATTGAGTAGGACGATGTTTTTTTCATTGTCCGTATCGAAATCATAGGTGTAGCGGCGTTTTCGCACGTTTTTCCTTTGTGTTTCTCACCTGTACTTGCGGCGCAGGTACAAGTGTCGTGCTCTTCGTGGTTAGGTTTTTGAAGAATTACTCCTCAGAATGCTCATGAACTTCAACTTCATCCCAGCCGGTAATCATGGATTCGATACCAGCCAGCGGGGTGTGACCAGTAGTGGTTAGATAAACGTGCATCACAATGAACGATCCAAAAATCCAGGCGATCAGGGTGTGGAATGGAGCCAAGAAGGGCAATCCGCCTAGGGCTTCCGAGAGTGGAGGCCAGCGTTCTGCGCCCCAAATTAAGATGCCCGTAATTCCTTGAAGAGGCAGAAGGATATTCAAGATTCCTAAATAGGTGATTTGTTGAAGCGGATTTAACTTATGTTTGGCATTTTTCTTTATGGGATGTTCTGCCCCTTTGAAGATACCCTGTAGATAGTAGCTTGCTTGGGTAAAAATCTGGCTGAAGAAGCCTTTTGGCTCGGGGAGATATTGCTTTATCTCGCCGCTTGCTAGATGATAGAAGAGAGAGAAAAAGGCGTTAAAGGCGAGGATTGCGGCAATAACGTTGTGCGTAATCACCACACCACTGAATTTGAAGAACATATAGCTATCGGGGTTGTGGATGATTAATCCGGTAAAGAGCAGGATGACAATTGCAGCGGTTTGGAGCCAGTGCCAGAAGCGTTCGTAGACGCTGTAAATATAAATCCTCTTGGTCTCTACTTCTGGAAGAGGATTTTTATAAGCGGAGTAAATTCGCAAACTGCCATGACCGAGTACGCCCAAGACAACCAGAATGAAGCTCCAGATGCCAATTGCATCAACCCATTTTACTTTGTCTGCGCCAAGGATATAGAGATTTTCTGCATCGGGGGCTGGTTTGTAGTAGAGCGCGCCGGCTTCGTTCTCGAAGATTTTGCCATTGAAGACGACATTGCTGCCGGGAACAAAGTCAACTTTTGCGCCGATGGGTGTGTAGCCAGAGAGTTGAATCTCTTGCGTCAGGCGGGTATCTTCGCTGTGGCAGGCTTGGCAATCTTTCGTTGCCCATTCTTCGGTGGCAATATCGTGGTGGATGCTGTAGGGTTGAATTTCTCCCATAATATGGGGATTTTCTAGCCCAAGTGCACTCAACCGGTTTGCGATGAGAGTGCTTTTTGCGGCAGTGTCTATGATGAGTTCGCTATCGTCCAGTACTCCGTCTGAGTTGGCATCGAAGGCAGCCAAAACCTCGGGCGCGTACTCTGCATCTTGGAGGTAAGCGTGTTCAAGGTCACGGAAGGGAACTGGTTTTTCATCCGCACCATAAACCCAGAACCAGGTGGTAATCAGGTTGTGAGGGACGAGAGTGACAGTTCCATTTGAATCTTCGCGAGACAAGAGAACGGGTTCGTAGCCGGTTAGCAGGTTGTTTACGCCAGGTTCGCCTTCCGCTCCTCGGCATTGGGTTTGGGCATTGCTGTTGAGGTCAATTACCGTCCAATCGTATTGTTGATTTGCAGAGGAATAAAGTTTGGGGATGTGGCAAGATTCGCAACTGAGTGCGCTCATATGGCGGTCAGCGTAAGGCAGCCAGACGTGGGTGTTGTCGGTGCTGTGGCAGTCGGCGCAACGGCGCATGGTGTCTTTGACGTTGGGAGAAACCATGCTTTGTGCGCTATCACCGCGAGCAAATTGGTGGAGCGGCTTTTCGAGATATTCGCCAATTTCGAGACGTCGGGGGTCGAACAATAGATGCTCGGGGCGGGTTGCACTGCCTTCTTGATAATAGAGGGGATTGTTGATGGCGTAATGGCATTCGGTACATTCGAGTTGACGTTCCGCGTGGGCATCCCAAGAGCGAGAGAGGCTTTCTTTATCCGCCAAGTTCATTCCTGAATCGGCGATACGTTGCGAAGAGATAATTTGCCCGGTTGTAATTGTTGTCCAGCGTTCGGGCGAGCAACCGTCTAATACGAGCGGATCATCCACGTTGTCGTGAACAAGTCCATGACAAAGACCGCAATTGCTATCTTTGGGGTCTTGAACAGCTATAAATTCTGCGCTCAACTCTTTGGCATCGTTGAAGGCCTCTTCATTATATGTAAACTCGCCACCCGCTTCGCTCACGATGCCACTACCGAGTAATGTGGCTGTGTTTGCCCAGCCGAAACTGCCTTTGTGAAGAGCATCTACGCGAGCATCATTATTTGGGTTCGGGGTATGGCAGAGGAAACAGTTCATTTCGACTACGCCAGATTCTTCCCAATCCCATCTCACGAGTTCGCCTGTTTTGGGGTCAACAATATTGGTTTCAAATGAGCCTATTGTGTAATCCAACTCGGTTAGTTTTTCGCCGCTTTGGCTATATACTGCTGGTCCGCCGCCCGGATGCCTGGCACCGAAGAGTTGAATCCATTCAGGGGTGGTCAGGTCGGCATATTCATCGCCTGCGGGGGAAAGATAGCGATAAGCAATAGCGTTCCACGTTCCAAAAAATCCCGGGCTGGTATCCCATGCTCGCTCGGTGGGCGTTTCGCCGGCTGGCACCATGCTGTCTAAACCGGCGTTGGCGTGATAGCTGTGCTCTTCGATAAATTCCGCATCGTGACAAAAGCCGCAGGTTTCCATCGTCGAGACAGCGTTGCCTGTATCCAGTACATTTTCGCCATTTTCATCTAACAATGGGAAGATGGGATGTAATGGAGCCCCCACCGGTTTTTCTGGAGGAGCGTCTTCCGCAAAATGGGCAGATGCATAAGTCCCCGTGAGTGTAATGCCGATGACGAGGAATGTCGCGGCGAGCAGTATGCTCAAAATTCGCCAACGGGATTGGGTGGAATTTTTCTTGGATGGCATCATCTGTTTTCCTTATTCTTTCTTGTTACTGGATAGAGTGGAACGTGTGCGTCTTTGGATTGAACGCCGTAAGAACGTGCAAACTTTCAACTATCTCTTTGCACTAAAACGCCCGCCCCAATCAATGGGATCGCCGTAATAGCCGAGAGCTTCCCAATCCATACGCCCTTCCTCGCCGTGACAATAACCGCAAGTCAGAGCCTGGTCGGCAGAAGCGACCATGTGTGTGGTAGGCCAGAACATTTCGGTGGGAGCAAAATCGTAACTACCGCTATATTCCATATCTACAACTTCAGATCCTAAACGGAGGGCTTGATCCCAGTCGAATTCTGTCCAGAAGCCGCCTTCGCCGACAGTTTTGGGCTGCAAGAAATAGTTATAAACTGTGTCGTAAGGCTGCTTGCCACGATGTACTTTGAACGGGAAGATTTTCGCTGCATCATCCTCAATAGTGCCTAAAGGCATGTTGATGGCAGTGACTTCTGCGGGGTTCATTAAATCGCCGAGAATATAGCGAGAGGCGTTGCCGTTATACCAGCGATATTCAGGCACAAAATGCGATTCGTAGACGAAGCTCCCCTTAATTTTGAGATATTCGTGCGTACTTTCTTGAATTTCGTCGCTGCCCGCTGTAGACCAATCCCAGTACATTTTGGTTGCATCGCGTGTTGCCGCAGAGGGGATGTGGCAAGTCTGACAAGCGACCGAATCAAGATGCACATTGATGCGTTCATCTGCGTGCAGCTTGTTGCTATGGCAATCGGTGCAGGCGATCTGATTTTCGTTATCCAGGCTGACGGAGATCGAACGCCCTGAAACCAAATGGGCTTCTGTGCGATGGCAGTCTGTGCACAGGAAATCGTGTTTGCCCATGTGGACATCCACCCGGTCGGGTGGGTAATAAAGTTGTTCGTCCAAATCGCCGTGTTTGACCGCGTTGCCGCCGCCGCCTTTAAAGTGACAGCCGCCGCAATTTTCACGGCTGGGAATGCCGACATTTTTGGCAACATCCATCAAATCTACGCCCTCGACGGGCAACCCGGCCGTGCTTTTGACATAAGTGCCCGTCGTATCGTGGCAGACAAGACAATCTACATTTTCTTCTTTTGAGAAATCAAACTCTGCGCTGTCCCAGCCATAACCAGCATGACAAGAAGTACATCCCGACCAGTTGGACTGAATCCCGATACAGAAGTTGTTAATCGAGTTTTTCTTCCCGACCGTGACAGGTTCATCGTACCCTTCGAGGTCGTAAGGCTTGCTCTCCCAAGTCCAGTGGGCGGTTGCCATCATCTCAGAAGCCGAGTTCTCATGACATTCGAGACAGGCTCTGGTCACATCTTGTCCGATTTCGAATGGACCTCTATCTTCAAGAATGTGTGCATGGTCTGTATGGATAGGGTGGATGGGGAGATTCTTCCAGGGGTCATTCGTGGTTTGTTTTTCGCTATCGGACGTGAAGATTACAATCGGCGCGATGATAATTGCCAATGTGACCACGAGACCGAACAACCAGATGCGTTTGAAGTTTTTCATAGATGATGAATCCTGTAGAGTGGGGGTAGATTGAAAAGATTGAGTCAGGGTTTTTCTGAGTTGATTGCTTCTTCGATGAGATTGGCGCGTTGAGTCAAGCGGTCGTAAAGCACAGCTCGCAGCAAATCGAGCGCTTGTATGAGACGCTCGTCGATGAGCGCATACTCAACGCTGGCACCTTTGCGAGTAGTGCTGACCAGGCCGCGCTGGCGCAGAATTTTCAAGTGTCGCGATGTGGCTGGTTGGCTGATACCAATTTCTACGGCCAGATCACCAACAATCCAGGGATGCTCAAAAAGTTTGTAAAGCATCAATATCCGCCGAGGGTCAGCCAGGGCGGAACATATCTCTGCATGAAGTTGATTAATTTCTTGTACTAAATTCGATGACGAGTTCATATGTTTATATTCGTATATTCGCATACATTTGATTATGAAGATCATAACAGTAAAGCTTAGTGGTAGATTAGTGAAACATGTCACATCAAAGCGGGTGATTTGTCATATCAAATGAGCATATCATTAAAAATGTAAGCTCAATGTGTCAAATGTAAATACAAATGTATCGAAATCCGTTGGTTGAAGTTTGCTGCCCCCAAGGTACGTATTTAGATGCTAAGGATGTTTTTAGTTTTATTGAAAGGGAAACGGGTAAGGCTGCCCTTGGATGAATTCCCAAAAAGTATTTTGGGCCACTGTTGCAGGTTGATTGGTATTTCGGCCAATATATATTTCCCGATTGATTTGCACGCCGCGTATATTGACCGGTGCAACGCGTCCTTTGCCAAGCTTGGTCACGACGATCTTTGAGATAAATCCGACCCCTAAGCCTTCTTGTACCGATAGGGCGATGGCTTCTGAATTCCCTAAAGTCATTAATGTGGTCAATGCGCTGGTTTCGATATCAATTTGCGCTAAAGCCGCATTTAAGGCAAAAGATGTACCAGAATCCTCTTCACGCATTAAGAAATCTTCCCCAAAAAGATCATCTGGATCGATGTGCTCACGCTGTGCCCAAGGGTGACCAAGAGGCGCGATCAAAATAATTTCATCGCGCATGAATTTGCGGAATTCTACATCTTTGCATGATTCTCTCGTTTGACTGGTGAGAGCAAAATTTACAAAGCCATCAGAGAGTTTATCAATTGCCTCATTCTGTGGAGATACCTGACAGGTGATCCGCACTTTGGCAAACTCATTATGGAATCTGGTCAGGAGTGGGGGAAGCACGTATTTCCCAGGCGTTGTACTGCACCCCACTATCAGATGTCCAAAAACTTCTCCCTGGAGAGATGCCATAGTTTCCTCAATAAGAATTGATTGACTGACCATCTCTCGAGCAAGAGGTAGGAGGGCAATGCCAGCATCTGTTAATTTTAAATTGCGAGTAGAGCGTAAAAATAGTGGAGTGTGGAAGAATCGCTCTAAATTTTGGATATGCTGGCTGACGCTAGGTTGACTCATGCCTAGCTTTTGAGCGGCCTGTGTGAAATTCAACGCTTCCGCAGCGACGATGAAAACATTGAGTTGGTGGGCATCTAACATAACATACTCCGTATAAATCATAACAAGTGACCCATAATTGTTACAAGTGATATGCGTCACGAACATATAGTAAATACTTATGGTTATCCATAATTGTGACGTATAAGTGGTGGTTATTTTCGTCACTATGATTTATGACGTTTACTTATTTATAATCATATGTGAAATCAATAACAAATTAGTTTTTAATGAAAAGGGTATCAAATGAGGCAGCATCGATTTTTCATGTATTTGGTCGTTGCTTTAATGTTTTTGGGGATTTCTGCAGCGCCAGCGCCACATCTTGTAGTGGACATTGAGACGCCAAATTCATCTGAAACTGAAGCAGAGGCCGATCAATGTTTAGTTTGTCATACTGATAAAGACTCTTTAGTGAGTTCTGCCAAGGCAGAAGAACACGTCGAAAGTGAAAACGAAGGGGAGGGCTGAGGGGGAGAAGTGGCTCCGTTGGAGCCTTGGGAAAAAGTACTTGTTGATGAAACATTCACAGAAACTGTGCACGGCGCGATTGCCTGCACAGAATGTCACGGTGGCCAGCAGGCAGCCAGCAAAGAAGCTGCGCACACAGATATGATCGCAGCTCCCAGCGCAGATCCTGGTGCAGTTTGCGGAACTTGCCACGCCGAGATTGTTGAAACCTACCCCAACAGTTTGCATTCTTCTCAAGAGGGTTATTGGACGGTGATCAATGCGCGCAGCGCCCCCGAAGATCATCCTGCTCTCGAAGAGATGTT
>CAYQQX010000216.1:0-6905 GCA_964419495.1 uncultured Anaerolineales bacterium | reverse complement strand
CTAAGGGTTTTGCGAAGCACTCCGAGCTTTACAAGGAGCGAAACCCTTAGGGTCTGAGTTAGATATTCAACCGATAAATCTGCCAGCGCTTATAAATCTCCGCCCCCATATGCTCCGCCAGAATGATAGTATTGGGGTTATCGATGCTGGTGATCGAGAGATCAGTCCAGGTGTAACCCTTGGCCATGGCTCTCTTGACCATTTCATCGAAGAGTAGAATTCCCACACCCGTATTCCAATATTCAGGCAGCACCAAAACGGATTTGATCGTCAGGTTGTGAATCCTTTGGATTTGCGAACGCCATAATAATTTCAGGTAATCCCAGGGGGAACGCAGCCCATTGACGTGGATGAAAACCTCGTTCAAATCAGGCAAACCTGGGAGAAATCCAACCGTTTCACCGCGCACATCGGCGAATAGGATCAATTCCGGATCAGCGATTTGCCTGAAAGGAGCAACCATGGCTTCAACAGATTCACGCGTCCTTCCAATATGATCTTCGAGGTGGGCTAAGGACAAATTGAGCAAGCGGTGCAGGCAATCGACTTCTTCATCCCAGCGATTGAAATCTACTTGGCGGATGGTGACCCAATCCTTTTCTCGAATGCGGTCAGCGACACGAGCCATGCGCTTAATTTGGGGCGTTTCTGCTAATTCTGCGCCCAGGGCAACATTTTGTGGACGCGCCTCTTCGAAACCAAAATTCAACATATAATCTAAATAATATTTGGGGGTATGGCCGCACAACATCGCTGGGGGACGATCACGACCCTCCACTAAAATGCCATAACTATCCTCATAATCCAGGTTCCAGGGTCCGAAAAGGGCATCCAACCCGCGCGTCCGACCCCAATCCGAGGCGCATTCGACTAACGCTCGGAACACTTCGCGATCATTGATATATTCAAAAAAGCCAAAAACGCATTCCTTTTTGCCGCGCACCTTATTCGATTGAAAATCCTCTGCCGCGCAAATCGTACCTACGGGTTCTCCATTGCGCCAGGCGATAAAATATTCGGCCTTACCAAACTTTAGAAAAGCGCTGCGATTTGGGTCAATAACCTTAGCTCGCTCAGGCATTAACGGAGGTACCCATAAGGGATCGTCTTGGTAAATTTTCCACGGGAAGGTCAGGAAGACTTGCTTTTCTTGCTTAGTACGAACAGGGCGGACTTCGATGTTAGTCATGGTTCATTAATCCAGTTAGGACACGATATCGTGTCCTAACCACTTATTTCCGTCGAGCAGCTAGCTTCTCCACAACCTCAGCAAACTGTGCCCGATCCAGGGGGTATTTGAAAGCAAAAGCAATCCCTACCACCAGCAACACCGCCGGAATGGGGCCGATGGCGACACGTATGCCCATCAAGGCATTAGGGGCCTGTTGAGCAACATTAGCCTGGTAGCCTGTCGCTTCGAGCATCAACAGCACAATCGGCAAGGCGATAGATGTGGCCACTTTCTTCGTCAGGGTTGTCAAACTGTAAAACATACCCTCATGGCGTTCGCCCGTCTGGTATTCGTCCCACTCAATGGCATCGGGCAGGATTGCCCAGGGGAGCACGTGCGCTGCTGCTACCCCAACCCCAGCCAAAGCACAAAGGGTTAAGATCACACCCAAACTCGTAGTCGGATTAAGGGTGATCAACACTAGCTGCACGACGGCCCAAAAGGCAATTCCCCAAATATAGGCCCAGCGTTTGCTCCAACGCCGAGAGACCCAATCCCAAATCGGCAGTGCGAAAAGAGCGATGACAAAGATCGATGCCATGATGACATCGTTATAAGCTTCACGCTGGATGACATATTTGATGAAGAAAAGCAGCGAGGACTGCAAAATATCCACCGCGATCCAGGTTGCCAGGAAGATGGCCAAACCAAATAGGAAAGGCCGATTTTTAATGGCTGACGAAATTGATTGGCGCAAGGTCGGTTTGTCCTGATCCATATAATCCTGGCGTTCACGCGTGCCAAAGAAAACCAGCAGCATGGGCAGCGCCGAGACGATTCCAAAAATAATGGCCATGGTCATAACTTTGGGCGCGTTCTCTGGTGTAAAACTCCCGACAATCATCAAGGGAACGATAAAAGCCACCAGGCTGCCCAGAATCGAGAAGAACATACGATATGTGGTCAGCGAGGTGCGTTCGTCATAATCAGACGTCAGTTCTGGGGTGAGGGCAAAATAGGGCATATACAGCAGTGTATTGGCGGCTTCGAACAGAATATATGCCACAGCATAGTAGGCTGCCAAGGCGATCATGCCATCCCACGGCGGACGCCACCACAGCATAGTAAATGTAATCGCCAGGGGCAGTGTGCCAAACAACAAAAATGGCCGCCTGCGCCCCCAACGGGTACGTGTGCGGTCAGAGATATAACCAAATAGAGGGTCGTTGATATAATCCCAAGTTCGCCCAATAAAGATGGCCGCAGCAGCAATTCCTGGTCGTATTCCAACCACATCAGTAAGGAAAATGGCAAAATAAGCCCCCAAAATAGTGGTCGATAGGCTGAAGCCGATATCCCCCACACCGTACATCAGTTTTTCGCGCCGAGAGAGTTTATCTGTCATGATGATCGCTCCAAAAGCATTATTGGGACACGAATTAAACTAGTAAGATATTTAATCTATATTCATCCGTGAGTTCCGGGTACCCTTTCTTCAAGAAACATAACCCCAACTATCATTTCACGGCGCGTTATTCTTCTTCTTTGTACTTACCAATCAGATCAAAACCACAGCGTTCAAATTGTTGCAACAAGTTTGGCGGGAAAAGGTTTTGCCCCCATTTACGGCAAATATGCTCAGTCCAACTATAGCTGTCATAATCAAATGTTTCTTCTCGGTCGCCATTTAGTGGGATCAACGCCTTTAGTTTGGTGTAGTAATCTTGAGCTAAATAACCTTCGTCCATTACATCCATAGATTGCTGAATAAGCTCATCATCCAATTGGGGATACTCATCCTCGAATAGCACAAACTCCATCGGGTAACGCGGGCGTGGAGGCGGGTCGTTGGCTGGATAACCGATAGTCAACCCTACCATGGGGAAAACCCTCGGCGGGAGTTTGAAATCTTTGATAATCTCCTCAGAATGGAAAGGAATACCCCCCAGGAAACAACTGCCCATCCCCAAACTCTCGGCAGCGATGACCATATTTTCAGCCATCAGAGCGGCATCTTGCATGCCCAAAAGCATCAGCAGCATATCATCGCCAATCATCGTCCAATCACGGCGTGCCATGATGCGTTCCCACTTATAGGAATCCACACACACAATGAAAAACAGCGGCGCTTCGAAGGGATTATTTTCGATATCTCGTTTGAGCAATAAGCTGCCCAACTGTGAGGCAAAAGGAGCTTGCTGCCCGGCTCGGACAAGAGTTTCAACAACTTCATCCGAGGGCATTTCATCCGTGTAACTGCGGATGGATTTACGATTGAGCATGGACTCGATGATGGGATTATTGATCATGTTATTCTCCTGATAAGCCAATACAACGGCACTATTGTATACCAAAAAAACCGGAATGATTGCATTCTCACAAACATTCCGGCGAATTGGTGGATTTCAGGAAAATTTATCTGGCTAAATCGATAAGGAAAGTGGTCCCCTGGCTCAATTCACTTTCCACTTGAATTTCGCCCCCGTGAAGTTGAATTAATTGACGTGCGATTGCTAAACCTAGACCACTGCCAGAGCCATCAGCACGCTGCCTGGCACGATCACCTTTCCAGAAACGGTCAAAGACGAAGGGTAAATCATCAGGCGGGATCCCTTCTCCATCATCACGCACGGAGATGCGGACTCCCGTTGGGGTGATGGCCGCTTTCATGTTGATACTGCCTCCAGAGCTTGTATAGCGCTGCGCGTTGGCAACCAGATTGCTCAACACCTGATCCAAACGATCAACGTCACCCACTATGGCAAACTCCTGAGCACCCGCTTCAAACTCTACCCCTAACTCAATCCCTGCCGCTTCCGCCTGACCACTGAAGCTGATACGCACATCTTCGAGCAGTTCAGGTATATCCACCGTTTCCATCTTCAAGGGGAGCTGACCCGCCTCTGCCAGGCTAAGAGTTTGGAGATCGTCCACCAGACGCCTTAGCAGTTGTGTTTCATCTAATGTCGCGGCGATATGCTCGGGGGATGGATCATAGACGCCATCCAACACCCCTTCCAGGTTGCCCTGGATAATGTGCAAAGGCGACCGCAGTTCGTGGGCAACGTCGGCTGTTAGATTACGGCGCTGGTTCTCAGCGCGATCTAACTCCTCAACCATGCGATTAAACGAACTGGCCAGTCGGCGAAATTCTCCGGGACCGCGCTGGGGTTCTGGTACTCGAACACCCAGATCTCCATCAGCAACAGCTTCCGTCGCGGACATAACATCAGCCAAAGGGTTAGTAACCCCTTGGAAGACGCGCATGGCCAGTGCGCCGCCGAGCAAAGGCAAGGCCAGGGACAATCCACAACCACCCAACCAAACCAGGGCAGCCATTCGGCCACCACCCTCGAAGAAGTGCGACAACAAAAAGGCAAAGGCTGCCATCCCCCCCAGCACCAACAAGATCATCAAACCAAAAAAGCCAAAAAAACGCGCAAAGAATCTGCGTCTCCGTTGAGGGGATGGTCCGGGCCACCTGGGTGCTTGATGGTCAAAATGAGTCCAGGGTGGTTTGGATGTCCAATGGCTTTTTCCTCGCCATTTACTGTATCTCAAAGCTATACCTCGTCATTAAAACGATATCCTACACCATAAACTGTCTGAATATATTGTGGGTTGGTGAGATCTGCTTCAACCTTGCGGCGCAAATTCTTGATATGCGAATCAACACTGCGGTCATACCCATCATAAGCCACGCCATGAAGATGTTCGAGCAACTGCGATCGTTTGAAAATTTGACCCGGTTGCTGGGCCATCACAGCCAACAATTTGAATTCATTGCGAGTTAAATGAATGGTATCTTCACCTAAATAGGCGCGATGCCCTTCAAGATCGATCTTAAGTTCCCCTGCATGGATGACCCCTGGCTGTCGCATGCCCCCCTGAACCCTGCGCAACACCGCTCGCACGCGCGCCACCAGTGCCCGAGGCGAGAAAGGTTTGGTGATGTAATCATCCGCCCCAAGCTCTAGCCCAATCAGCTGATCACTCTCCTCAGAACGAGCCGTCAGCATGATAATGGGCACATCTGATTCGCGCCGCAGCGCGCGGCAGACATCTAGCCCGTCCATGCCCGGCAGCATCAAGTCAAGCACAATCAAATCGGCTTTGTCTGCTCGGGCAACAGACAAAGCTGAATCACCATCTCCTGCAGAGATCACTCGGAAGCCGCTCTTCTCCAGATAGTCACGTGCCAGTTTGACGATTTTGGGTTCGTCATCAACGATTAATATGGTTTCATTCATCTAGTTCTATTGTAATGCAAAATATTACTGGAAATTCGAGAGCTTACCCTGAAGAAATCTAAATCCAGCACCGTACGCGCCGGGCATAATCCAAATATTTCAACCCAAAAGTATCTTCGAGTATTTTCTCCTCGAATTTTATAAAGCGCACAGTAATCAGCCATACAAATATTGGCACAACAAAAAACGGGGATAGAGAACCCAACAAAATCGCCACACCGAGCAAAAGGAGTGCCATGCCCAAGTACATCGGGTTTCGAGTAGCAGCATAGATACCTTCAGTTATGATGGCAGTTGGTTCTCCGAATGAATTGATGGTTGTCTTTGCCTGGCTGAATAATCTATCTGCATTGATATTGAAGACAATGCCCAATATCAGCGGAAATAAGCCTAGCAAATTCCACGGCTTGGGAATCAACCGAGCAATTGGAAAGAGAAAATACAAGGCCAGTATCAGCAGCAAACTAACGAGCAAATAAGTCGGAGGCAATACTCTGGTATTTGTCTTTGAGTTCATGATTTGTTCCATTTGAGCACCATTTTCATAGAAGAACACGAGGGCAAGATTGCCCTCGTGTATGTCATAGTCGTGATAAATATCTTGACCGATTAGCTATCTTCAGCTTCTTCTGTCTCATCTTCCGGGTCAGAGGATTCATCTTCACCTGCCCAAGGGGGTGGACCCCACTTGTGGGCTGCGGGATGATGCTGATACCATTTCTTCCAGGCTTCTGAATCAGGGCCAGCTGCTCGCCAATGCCGGTACCAAAACATACGTTTGATTCCACCAAAGATCATAAACAACAAACCAAAGAAGAAGAACAATCCGATCAGCCTACCAAAGAAAAAGAATCCCACTGGGTGGCCATAGCCGAAGCCATAATGATGCATCAACCCAGGACGGAAACCTTCTGGGAGTGCCAATGCGCTTCCATCACCTTCTGAAATGACGCCCGAAGAGTAACCTTGGGTGAAACCAACTCGGTAGAGTGCGAACCCGCCGGCGATGAGCGCTAAGACGAATAACAACGCCAGCAAGGCTCCAAAGATAGATTTTCTACGAAACATGTGTACCTCCATAAAAATTTATGGGCGAATGACTATGCATCGCGCCCATTGAATTGGATGTCCACATTATGACGTATTCTTATGGAGAAATTATGGAGATGTTGGGGAAATGCAGTGAAAGATTTAAATCAATGCAAGGTACTACTAAGCGCTAATCAATACCAAATGGTTTATACGTTAGCAATAATATTGCTGAATATATTACCGACTGCCCTCCCAAAAGCTGACAAAATGAGAATAACGATGACTGCGACCAAGACTATAATCATGCCATACTCTAAAAGTCCCTGACCTTTTTCTTTTGGATGGAATAACATGACAAACTCCTCACCATTGAAACTTAAAAACGCGATTTACTGCGATGCAAACCCCATGGTGAGATCAAGGACACTTAGAATGTAAAGATCAAAAATATC
>CAYQQX010000215.1:0-6937 GCA_964419495.1 uncultured Anaerolineales bacterium | reverse complement strand
GGTATTTTTGCGCCTAAGGGAACAATATTCGGTCCACGCCTGACGATCACCCCCATTGCCTGGTCGGCTACACCCACAGAAACTGCCACTGAGACACCGGTTGGCCCCCAATTCACGCCAACGCCATTTATCACCGCTACAGCACAGCCCCTGTGGATGTTGCTTGAATCAACCTATACACCGACGCCAATCTATGTGGCTACCCCGCATCCTCGCAGCGAGGCGAATCAAGTTGCCATGCGTGCGCTTGGACGGGGTGATTGGGAACAGGTGTTGTCATTCATGGAGCAAGTTCAGCGCGAAAATCCCGAGGCGGCTGATCCCTATTACTACATGGGAGAGGCATTCCGTCATTTAGAGAATTACGAGCGCGCTTTGTGGGCATATGAGAACGCCATCGACCTCGACCCGAATTTTGCGCCAGCTTATGTCGGGCGTGCTAAGACACAAATAGCTCTCGGAGAGGATGTTGATATTGGTGCCGACTTGCGAAATGCGGTCGCATTAGACCCTGATTTCAAAGAGGGCTATCTTGATTTGGCTGAATATCACATCGACAATGAAGATGCAGATGCCGCTTTGGCAACTTTGGGTGGAGCCGCCCAATTGCTCGCAAATCACCCCCGATACCACAGCCTGCTGGCAAGATCGTATCTGATCCAAAAGCAGTACCAGCAAGCCCTGAGTTCTGCGCAGACAGCCAAGCAATTGGACATCACTGATCTCTCAGTTTACTTGCTTCTTGGAGAAGTTTATCTACGGACCAATCAACCTATTGAAGCTCTTAACCATATTCAAACTTATGGTTTATACGAACAGGAAGACCCAGCTTACTTTAGCCTTTTGGGTTGGGCCCATTACGAGATAGGAGAGGATTATCAATCGGCCTTCTATGCCATTGATAAGGCGCTATCTTTGGATGAAGAAAATGGCTTAGCCTATCAAATCCGGGGGTTATCTGCTTTGGCGATTGGTGATGCCACACAGGCTGTCAATGATATCGCGGCCGCCCGTCAGTTGCTGCCGGATTCCTTCGAACTTAGTTCAGGATTAGCTAGGGCATTTTTGGCTGTGGGAAATGCCGATAATGCTTTCGTTCAAATTAATGCCAGCAAAGATCTCGCCCAAACCGAACGTGAGTTTGCCGAATTGTATTATTATCGAGCAAAAATTGCGCTTGAAATTGCTCAAATAGATCGTGCCCGGCTGGATTACCAGGCGCTGCTTGATCTTCCGGAAGACATTGTTCCTGAAGAATGGCGCCTTGAAGCGAATCTATATCTTAATCCTCCGACCGCGACTCCAACCGCTTCCTTTACACATACTCCGACCCAGACCTTCACTGCTACCTGGACGCTGACACCTTCTATTACTCCATCTGTGACCCCGACAGCTTCGCCTGCGCCCTCGCTTACTGCAACACCATGATTTCTTTTGATAGGGGGGAGAGCGGCGCTGCGGAGTTGTCGAAACTCATTAAGTAGATGGATCGCCGCTATAAAATACATTTTCAAGTCAGGAATCTAAAGAAATGAAAGCTGCCCGCCAAGAAAGACGCTTGTTCTATCGAGCCATGATGATCACCATGGGCGTGTCGATTTTGGCTTTGAGTTTTCTAGCAGGAATGTCATTTGGGGATGATATATGGGCGGCAATTGCTGCAGTTATCTTCATTGCCTTCCTGGCGAATTTCCCCTTGACTTTATTTTTGGGTGAATTCAATGTCATTTTTGTAGTGACATTGGGTAGCGGGTTGATCTTCGGAATTCCGCAAACAGTTTGGATCACCGCCATTGGAATTTCAATAGGCTTTGTAATACGCAGGTTTTATAAGCCGATTCAACAAGATAGCAATACTCAGATCAGAGATTGGTGGTTTGACCTGGGGTTTAATATTGCAGTCAATATTGTTCCGCTAACCTTAGCATTTTTAATATTGGGTGATCCTGCGACCATCAAGCTGACCACAGTTCCTGAAAGTATTTGGAACGTGGCAATACTTCCCGCAATCGCTTTTGTTTTCTTTCATGGGTTATTGATTTGGCTGGACGGGCTCTTTCAGTGGGGAATTTCAATAATGATCAACAAAGAAGACTTGCTCTTCTTATTTGTCATTGAGTTGCTGCCGGTTCCATTGTTGCTCATTGGTGTAGAAGCTTATCCATTTGTAGGCAATATATTTATTGTTGCAATCGGGGGAATTCCTGCGGTGATTGCTGTTTTGTTGTATGGAGCAACTGCCGCCAGGGCGGACATGCAGAAACGAGTTCGTGAACTGTCTACGCTTAGCCAGGTTAGTGAGACGATGCGTTCGTCGCTTAGTCTTGATGATCTTTTGGCGACCATTCAAGAACAAGTTATGCAAGTATTGGAGGTAAACAATTTTTTCGTTGCTTTGGTTGACTCTCCCAACAAGCAATTATGGTACCCCTTGGCTGTGAAATTTGGAGAAAGAGTTTCTTGGCCCAGGCGTCCAATGATGGATCGACTTACGGATCGCGTCATCCGCGAAGAAAGGGCTATTTTGTTGACCCCTCAAATCCAGAGCGGCCCTGATCCTATTGGTTTGCCTCCTAGCGAAGCGACACCGCGGTCTTGGCTGGGGGTGCCTCTGGTAACTCCTGAGAGTGCCATCGGTTGTTTGGCCGTTTTTGAAACACTGGAGGGTGTTGAATTCAGCCACTTTGATTTAGATTTGCTGACAACTCTCTCAACTCCAGTCAGCATTGCTATCCAAAACGCGCTTCTTTATGACCAGGTTCAAGAGCGCGCTGCGCAATTAGAAACCCTCTACCAGCTTACAGGAAAAATAACCGCCAGCCTAGAAGTAAATGAAGTAATGGATCAGGTTTGTCAGGCGGTTGCTCAAGTGGGGGGAAGCCAGCGTAGTGCAATTTATCTATATGATCCTGGGGAAGATAAAGTGCAGTTGGCAGCATATTATGGGTTGTCCGACCTGTTTGTCCAACAGAGTCAAGAATACTCAATTGGACTTGGACATCGCACACGCGCAATGCGAACTGGCAAAGTGATACTAACTCCTAACGTTTCCGAAACTTCACTTTCTACGGAGTTGGCTATATCCCTTAGGATTGACAATATTTTGGCCTACGCAGATTTTCCATTGGTGACACCAGATGGACAGATTGGTTTCCTGTCAGTATTCCATGATCAACCCCATGAATTTTTACAATCAGAGGTCGATCTTTTGCAGACCTTTGCTGCGCAGGCAGCTTTGGCCGTGGCGAACGCTCAGCTGCATACGAGAACTGATGAAAGGCTGACCCGCAGAGTACATCAGCTAGCTATCCTGGAATCCGTAAGCAGAGAATTGTCAGCTGCGACTCACTCGGAGCAACTCTTTAGCCTCGTGCTTGATTACGCTCTCGAGTTTACACAGGCACCCTATGGTGCCATAATCTTAGCTGACGCTGATAGTGGGGTTGCGCAATTCAAGGCTAATCATGGATATCACGTTCCAGAAGAAATGGTGCTTGACCGTGGCATCACAATGCGCGTGATGCGCACCGGAGAGGTAGAGAATGTGGGGGACGTGCGAGAAGACCCAGATTACTATGATATTGGGGATGGTGAGACTCGCTCTCAACTAAGTGTGCCTTTTACCCACAAAAATGAAGTTCTGGGTGTGCTGACACTCGAAAGCCATAATCTGAATGCTTTCCCCCCCAATGAGCAATCGTTGATCGAACAATTAGCCAACCAGGCAGCAGTTGCATTGGTAAATGCAAATTTGTACCATGAGACCCAGCGTCACCTTCGAGAGCAATCAACACTTTTTCAAATTACGGCGCGACTTGTAGAGGCTTTGGATGCTGAATCGACGATCGAAATTTTGTGCCAGGCACTAAAGGCAGTCGTTGCGCCGCAGCGTTTGGGTTTTTACTTCTTGATTCCAGAGGTAAATATTTTTATGCAAACCCCTTGCAAAGATTGTGTCGATTCCGATTGGACACAAGCTGAAATAAGTGGGAATTTCCTAGACGATTTGCAAATCGATGGAACAAAAATGTTCCTGCTCGAGAATGAAGATGCCTTGCACAAGGTGGTTGTCGATGATTCTCTTGGCGGGGTAAATGTGATTTTCCCAATGCGCACAGCGCAAAGACTCATCGGGTTTATTCTGCTCAACCTGCTTGCCGATATCGAAATTTCGGATAACCTTAGCAATCTGGCTGAAGCCATAGTGGCACAAGGCGCGATTGCTATTCAAAACGCGCAACTCTTTGTTGAAACTGCTCAGCGACGCGAACAATTATCAGCTGTAATCAACTCAGTTGCAGAAAGCATCATCATGGTAAATACAGAAGGCGTTGTGACTCTCTCTAACCAGCCATTATCGCTGCTAACTGGTTTCCCAAGTGATGAGATCACGCAAACACGCTTGCGCGATCTCTCCGATGGCGTGTTAGCCAGGTTAGGCTACCAGCGTAAAGAGTTAATCTATGTATTGGAAAACCTGGCAGAGGGCAATATTCCTGAATCGGAAAGAGAGATCTATCAGATGCCCTTTACCGAGCCCGAGAGTGTCATAGAGCGCTCATCCTATCCTGTCATGGACCTTAGTGACCAAGTTTTGGGATGGATGATCGTTTGGCGTGATGTTACTGAAGAGCATAAGGTAAACCAGGAGCGCGAGGCCATCGCAGATGCGCTGATCCACGATCTTCGTTCACCGATCAGCGCCGTATTAGGCGCTATTGATCTGTTAGATGAAGCCATACCCGAAGAAGTTCCAAGAGAACTTGTAGATCGCTCATTACAAGTAGCCCGTAGAGGTGCCAAGCGTGTATTACGCTTGATCATGTCGTTATTGGATGTTGCCCGCATGCAATCAGGACGCATCGAATTGAACCGAAGCCCAGTTGAAATTTCCTTACTGATCCCCGAGTTATTGATGGATATAGAAATAATCGCTGACGAGTACAATATCACCGTTAAAAATGAAATTGATGAACATACCCCCGTGATCTTTGTAGACAAGGATAAAATATCTCGGGTGATCACTAATTTGCTTGATAATGCAGTCAAATTCTCACCCGAGAATGGTGTTGTACGCGTAGTTGGAGAAGCAACCGAAGAAGGCGTAATGATCCAGATCTGGGATCAAGGACCTGGGATCTCTGAGGAATACCGCGCCATAATATTTGAGCGTTTTTCTCAGATTGCAGGTCAATTTGGTCGCTGGCGTGGCGCTGGGTTAGGGTTGGCTTTTAGCCGCTTGACTGTCGAAGCGCATGGGGGAACGATTTGGGTGGAATCTCCCCCTGATGGCAAAGGGAGTGTTTTTACGCTGAATTTGCCTTTTAGATAGTATTAACCGAAGTTGCTAACTTGTTCAATCTGCCAATATTATTTCCCCTTGCCTTTTGGGATTCTTCCCTTTTAGTCCCGTATAGAATTCGCGAATGATCTCGAAGTCTGCATGAATATCCCCGCTTGGGATAAAGCTTGGGCCGATTCCGCACAGCTTACTTGAAAAATCAATATAAGCCATTACGATGGGGACATTCGCCTTGAGAGCTATATAGTAGAAACCGCTGCGCCAATGGGTTGTTTTGCTGCGTGTGCCTTCGGGAGCAATTCCGATGATCATGTCTTCGTGTTGGTTGAATATTGTTGCGATCTGCTCGACTAAACGTGTGCGCGTACGCCGGTTGACAGGAATACCACCGATGGCCCGCATAAATATCCCCATAAGGCCCTTGAACAAGGTATCCTTTCCCATCCACCGTATGGGTATGCGTTCGGCCGCCATCAATAGCAGCATGAAGAGCAGATCCCAATTTGAGGTGTGCGGCGCTCCGATCAGTAGATATCGGGATGTACGTGGTGATATAACGTGTGTTTGCCAGCCCATGACACGTAAGATAGTCTTGGCTATTTTTTGAACAGTTGACGATTGTTGAATTCCTACCGCGATAGACATTAAAGCAAATCCTTTTCTCAGGCGTTAATCTTCTGAGTGGATATCCAATAATGTGATTGGATCAAAATGTAGAAATTCTCCACCTATTCTCCAGCGGAGATATGCATCTTGTTCCTCGGGAGTAGCCTGGGTATCGAAGAATACCATGCTTCTAAATATTGCGCCCGCAGGGCCTATGCGGGTTTCTAAATGTAAGTGAGCCACTGGGACAATATACCCGGTCCTGCCCACATGCCCAAGCAGCTGGCCGCAATCGACGCCTTGACTTAATTCAACCAAAGGCGATTCGGCAAAATGAGCATATAGATGGTAAATAGAATAACCTATGGGAATTTCGACTGTATCCAGGATTGCCAACGGTAAGTAATTGTAGGCTGTCTCGATGATGACCATGTTGCCATAGGGCAGCCGGTCTTGAATGGCAGCTGCAACGCGCCCCGCCATAATCGCCTGAACCCCCTCGCCATCAATGGAAGCGCGGCCAGCATGATTGTAATAAGCAAAATCTACACCATGATGGCGCTCATCCTTGCCTGGGTGTGGAGGGTCATAGGGTTGAGAGACAATTTCCCGGAGCTGTTCCAGGGTGTGTTCAACCAGAGGGGAACAGATGATGGAACGAGCAGTTTGGGGCATCGCTGAGGGAATAGGATCTGTTGGGGTTGGTGTATCAACAGGAAGGGAAGTCGGAGTTTCCTTTTTGGGTTCAGAGGAAGGCTGGGGGGTTAGAGAAGAGGCCGGAGCCAATGTGTCACTAGGGGACTGAACGACAATTTCTCCCTGAGACGAATTACAAGCCGTAAGAAAGAAAAGGGCTGAAACTAAGAACTTGCGCATAATGCTATTGTAAGCGAAAGTGGGGCGAAGTGCTTGCACGATAGTGTTGATTGGGCTATAATTCGGGCCGTTGTCGGGGTGTGGCGCAGACCGGTAGCGCGCTTCAATGGGGTTGAAGAGGTCCAGAGTTCAAATCTCTGCACCCCGACCTGA
>CAYQQX010000214.1:0-6939 GCA_964419495.1 uncultured Anaerolineales bacterium | reverse complement strand
GAAATTTACCAGCACAACGTTCATTATGGATACTTGCCAACGTGGGATATGATGCGCATGATGGCCATGACAGTTGGAGGGAAGGAAGAACTGCGCAAACGACCTCGATTCATGATGATTTGTTCTGTAGTCAGCCCGCTACAAATGGATCAGGCCCAGGCAGAGGGGTTGCTGATCACGGCCGATTATGGACAGCCGCTGGCTATTTCCCCGGAAGGGATCGCGGGCGCGACCTCCCCAGTCACCCTGGCTGGTTTATTGGTACAGGAGAATGCTAATATCCTCGCCCACATAACTCTGGCGCAAATATTCCGCCCAGGAACTCCGGTATTCTATGGCACTGTTTCAACGGTTTCGAATATGCAGCACGGTACAGTTGCCTTAGGCGCGCCCGAAACCGGCCTGATCACTGCTGGTTCAGCACAATTGGCGCGCTATTACGGTTTGCCCATTCGCAGTGTTGGCGGCACAACTGAGTCTAAGCGGCCAGATTACCAGGCTGGGCTTGAGCGCATGAATACACTGCTGCCAGCCGTGTGCTGGCTGGAGGTGAATACACACTAGCTGGCTGAGTAGTTGCCAAATAATTATCAATTTTGTCAGCTAGGTCAAGCGGAAATAAAAAAACGCTATAATGTTAAGTGTTGTGTCTCATAAGAAATCAATATTTGTGTCATTGCGAACCCCAAAGGGGTGAAGCAATCTTCACCTTATCGAGGAGACTGCCACGCTTCGCTCGCAGTGACATCAGTTTTAGTTTTTTTGTGAGACGAGCTAGTTAAGCAGTTTTCGGAAAGAATTTTGAAAAAGAATTCATGCTCAAACCGAAAACTGCACAGGCGTGATGGCTAATTTTGCCAGATTATTTCAAAGCACATACCGGCACGCACTTATTGTCAAATATTTACAAAAATTAATGAAGACTATCCCCATCAATGTGGATGCTGTGGTCACGATTCTGCGCCTTCTATAGCTTAGTTGGAGATATTAGGATGGAAAAAATGTTGAGAGAGAATAAGACCGAAGAGGGACAGGCAATCGTTTTGTTAGTTTTTGCCATAATTGGGATGCTGGCATTTGCTGCTTTAGCAATCGATGGGGGGATTATCTATGTCGAGCGGCGTAGTGCACAGAATGCAGCTGATAATGCCGCTATGGCAGCCGCATTGGCCTTGTGCGAAGAAGAAGCTGACATCGCGACATCGGCCATGACGGTAGCCTCGCAAAATGGCTATAATGACAATGGTGTTACCAATGACGTCACCGTTTACTTCCCCCCCGCCAATGGGCCGTATGCTGGGGATGCTGACTACGTTGAAGTTATTATCGATTCTTACCTTTCTGGAAACTTCATACACCTTGTTTATAAAGGATCGATCCAGGTTCAGGGGCGTGCCGTCACTCATTGTGGTGATTCATCAGTGGGTGGGCAAGGATTTCCTCCGCTCCCATATGTTGTTTATGGTGGAGACCCCAACTGTGGAGAATCCCCCATTCTTGTTTCAGGGAATGCTAATGAGCTTTTGGGTCCTGTGCACAGCAACAAGAACTGGAAATTAAGCGGCAACGCCAACACATTTGGAGACGTAACCTACGCAGGATCCAATGTGCAAACCAACATGCCTAACTGGTTTACTTCTGGTCCCACGGATAACGATACTGCTTATGACTGGCCGCTAACTGTATTTAATATCAATGATTACAAACCTGGTGGAATTTACTCTAGTGATCCCAATTACTACTCAGCCAATAAATTCAATTTTAGCAATAATAACTACACAATTCCTGATGGTATTTATTATGCCGAAGAGGAGATTACACTCAGCGGCCAGCACCAAACCTGCAATGCCTGCACCTTTGTGGTAGGAGATCCAGACGGTAAGATTTCCTTTAGTGGAAACCACCACACATTGAGCCCGTATATCAATAACCTGCTTATATTGGCAGAGGGAAAAGAATGTACTTCGGATGTTGTTGCCTATAGTGGCAATAATCACATCTGGAAGGGCATCGTTTATTCACCCTATGGGCAATTGCAGATGTCCGGCAACGCCAGTAATACCGTGGATGGTTGTTTGTGGGGAGCCCAAGTGAAATTCAGCGGTAATTCTTTGATGGTTAGCAATTGTGCTGCCTATATCACCGGTCAGAAGTCGGTGAATTTGGTGGAATAGGTTATAAGGGGACTTGTAACAACTCAGGCATCTACGAATTACTTATTTAATGGGGGCTGTTTGACTTACGAGAATGTAAATAAGCTCGGAGAGTTAGTTTCGCTCTCCGAGTAATCTTGGGTCTTGCATCCGTAATTCGCTTATCGTTTCGAGTAGATCGTCATAAGATGTTCTTGGGGAAACAATCACCAGGCGCAGCGCTTTCTGGCCCGCAATATTTGTAATCGAGACCGATCGCTTTCCAGAAAGCATAATTTGATGGAAAATTTCTTGTTGAAGGGAATCTAAGTCTTGAGGGGGCATGTTCTCGGGCGTCATGCGAAAGCACAGCACACCCGTGTCAGGCTGGTGTAAAAGTTCAACATCAGGTTGGGAGTGTATATATTCCGCCAAAGAGCGTATGGCGAGAAGGGGCGCGCGCAGTTCTTCGATGACTTGGTTGAGGCCCTTGCCGCGCAGAATCGTCACCAATGGTAAAGCGGACATGGGACGGGTGGAGGGTGGGGATTTGACCCCTGGGTTGGGTTCTGCATCCTCGGCGCGGTTGAAATAACTGCTGTGTAGGGCCATGCGCGCGAACTCCCCACCATGCTTAACGAAAAGCACCGAGTTTGGGATTGGCGCGCCCAACTGTTTGTGGGGATCCCAAACGATCGAATCGGCGCGCGCGTCCCCTTTGAATTTCTCTGCCCATTGGGGGACAAGTTTGTAAGCATAACCATAAGCGCCGTCGACGTGCAGCCAGGAGCCAATTTCATCACATAAGTCTGCCATTTCAGAGATTGGATCAATAGCGCCTGTTGATGTGGTGCCGGCCGTTGCTACCATGCAGACGATATCATGTGATGATTTAAGATTGAGGATTTTGGATTTGAGTATATTGATATCAATGCGCCGGCTGGCATCGACTGGCAAATGGATCAGGCATTCCTCTCCCAACCCCAGGATCCGCACGGCATGCTTCAGCGAGAAATGGGCGTCGCTGGAGACTAAGATGGCCAGCCGCTTGGGATCGTCGAATCCAGCGATACCTTTTTGCGCCAGATCGAATCCTTGCCGTTCCGCATGTCTGTGTAGGGCCATGTAGAGCGCTTGTTGGTTGGCGTAGGTGCCCGAATACATGAAGGTGGCATCAGATTTGGGGTCCAATTCAAACAGCTTACAGAGTGATTTGCAGCACTGCTTTTCTAAAACTGCACCACCGGGCGATACCTGCCAGTTGGTCACACCCTGGTTGTAATCTAAGGCGATCTGCGCGCCCAGTTTGGCCTCCGGTGCCGGGAAGGCGTTGAACATAGATTGAAAGCTGGTCTGGTCGTAGCGCATCAGATGGGACTCCAGGTGTTGGGATATCATCAGACGCAATTGATCCAATCCAACACCGTCATCCTGAAAATCCACCAAGGGCGCAATATCTGCGGCCACGTGGGCAGAATCCGCACCGGAGTAGAGTGGAATTTGAGTTTGTTCACTCATTAATTAAATCCTTGTCCAACCGGAGATAAATGGGTTGAACAAGGAAAAGAATTATCCCTTTTATCTCTGTTCATCTCTGGTTACTCATGATTACAGCTTTCTGTGAATATATAACCCGCGTCCTCTTGTGGCAAGGCACTCATCACCATCAATGATCAACTGGCCCCTAGAAAAAACCTTCATCACCTTGCCGGTGACTTCGATATCTTCATAGGCATGCCAATCGTTGCTTGAGTGAGAGTTAGCCTGGCCCATGGTCCATTGGGCTGCCGGATCGAAAAGCACGATATCGGCATCGGCGCCGGGTAGGAGAGTCCCTTTTTGGGGGTACATCCCAAAGATACGCGCCGGGTTGGTGGCCACCAGCTCTACAAACCGGGGCAAAGAGATGCGTCCCTCATCAACCCCTTTGGAATACAGCATGGTGAAACGGGGCTCAATGCCGGGCATGCCATTGGGGCACAGGTCGAAGCGCTCGTTTCCGTATTGGGTGGCTTCCCAGGTGTAGGCGGCATCGTCCGATGTGACCTGCACCAATCGCCCATCTTTGAGACCCTCCCAAAGTTGGTCTTGAGTCTCCTGGTCGCGCAGCGGCGGCGAGCAAATCCACTTCAGGCCATCCTCTCTATGGAGCATTTCATCGGTGAAGGTCAGGTAATGCATACAGGTTTCGGCCAATACGTCCAGGCCCTCGGCACGGGCGGCGTTAACCAAACGCATGCCCTCCAACGAGGCCAAGTGCACAATGAAAAGCTTTCCTCCCACTTCGCGCACCAATTGAATGCCATCGGTGATGGCTTTAGTTTCTACATCTTGGGGTTTGCTTTCCGTGTGATAAACCTTGTCGGTGAAGCCATTTTTTAGCAAATTGGCAACCCCCGCTTCGGCCAGATCATTGTCCTCCGCGTGCACCATCAGCATTCCCCCAGCATCACGTAAGCCGGCCAAAATTCGCTTCAAGTCTACTTGTTCGATCAGCAACCCCTCCTCCCTGTAAGTCATATAACACTTCAGCGTCGGCGCGCCGGCCTCAACTACCAGGGGGATTTCTGCCAGGGTTTCTTCGGTGGGCTGTGTGATTACCGGATGCACGCCCCAATCGATCAGCGCCAGACCTTCGGCTTCGGCGTGCTTGGCATCGATGGTGCTCATCAGGGTCGCGCCCTGGGCCTGATTTGAAAAATCCAGCACAGTGGTTGTGCCCCCAAAGGCCGCTGAAAGGGTGCCCGTGTAATAATCGTGCACGCTGATCGTATTCATAAAAACGTCGTTGAAGTGAACGTGCGTGTCAACTCCCCCAGGAAGCACCAGCAAGTCGCCTGCATCGACAATCCGATCAGCCGTTATATCAGATAGTTCTCCGAGCGCTGCGATCTTTTCCCCTTTTATAAGCAGATCCTGCTGGCTTACACTTCCTTCGACGACAACGGTCCCGCCTCGAATCAAGGTTGTCTTCATTCATGAATCTCCTGGTTATTTAAAATTAGACCGTATTGGCCATCGTTGATATCGCCAGATATCCAAGATCGAGCACAGGGATGTCAACCGCTTTTTGCAATTTCTGAACTACCTCGATAGGATGACCAAAATAATCTAGCACGATACTTTCCAACTTGAAGTTTTGAACTTTCATTTCGATTTGATGGTAAAACGCATCATCCTGATTCCCAATATCAGCTGTCCATACGGTAGTGCTGAACCCGGCTTCATCCCAACGTTGCTGGATAGGTCCTTCTTGTTCAGGGACCGGAGCGACTAGGCCAATCGAATTGATACCCAATGCTCGCAATACCCCCTGCCCAATATTGAATGGCTTGAAGAGCGGTTGAACTCCTTTCAAGTTGGAAAAAGTACCGGCACACATCAACAGATTTGCTGCAACCCCTGTAGCCTCTAGTTTGTCCAGAGCATTCTGTAACTTTGGTGCCACAAAGTTTTCAGCGACCATCACCAGTGAAGAGTCGCGCATGCGAGTCACAAGGGGGTAATCAACCCCTTGTGTGTCTGAAAGGTCGTCAACACTCAATCCATCCAGCGCGCCCACCTGGATGATTTCCCAATTTGGCAGCAATTTAGTTAGTGGTTCAACCAGGTCTGGGCGCGGACTTTGGCCGATGGTCAGTGCGCCGATGCGTTTGGCAGGCACAGGATTCACCTCGTAGAAATTTGATCTGGAAATAGTATAAACGATTTATCCTGGTGTGCCATTTATTGCCAATCTGTACAACTAGAAACAAGACCCATCCTAAGTTCAAGGATAGGTCTTGATGATTTTAGAATATTCGTGTTTGGTTTAGGGGACAAATTCAACGTAATAGTTGGGTCCACCGGTTTCCCAGTGTGCAGATTGGATTGTGCAGGCCACATTGTAGCTGAAAGTGTTCGAGTCCAGGGATAAGCCGCTTGGGAATGCTTTGGTCTGACCCGGTTGCAGTGTCACCATGTTGGTAACCGTTTTCGATGCGCCCAATGACCAGACGCCATTGTTCTTGTCGAGCCTGTCAGCAACGCAGTTGACTCTCACCTGAACGTTGACCATGTTCCCGGGGCCGTGGTTGGTGATGCGGAACCAGAATTGACCGTGGGGTTGTCGACCGGGATATATGTCTGTGATTTCGACATTGGTGTACCATCCGCCTGCCAGTGCGGTTGAGGGGGCGATGGCGCTGAGGAAAATTGCTGCCAGGACTGCGAGAATTGCTAACTTGGTGGTGGACTTTGTGTTCTTCATTTTTTGCTCCTTGAAAGTATTTTTGATTGCTTCATACACTTAGTCGCTAGCAAATTCAAAAAAGTAACATCAAGGCATAGCTTATTCCCGAGTACTATGAATTGATTGAGTTTGCTTCGCGAACTCTAAAACCAAGGTGATACCCAGACCCGTGAAGATCTACCATTACCCCTGGGATAATTTGATATGGGGAAAACGACCTTGGATATACTGAGAAATTACAGTAGATCACAGATTTGCATTATGGATGTCATTGCGAACGGAGTGAAGCAATCTCCACCCTTTAGAGGGGAATTGATTCAGCACGAAACGCCTCGCAATGACACAAAATCGTGATCTACTGAATTTGCATTCGTTAGTTTGGACTGCCTTCAAGGGTTGACGATTGGTGTTGCTCGGCAATGGTATCCAAGAAAATGTGATATCCTGCCAGGGCATAATTGTGGGGGTATAATCCAAATCAGTGTCTTGATGTTTAACGACGCATTTGTCTCACTTTCCTTGACGACAGAGTAAATCTACCTATTTACAAATCCTACAATACTGTTAAATTTTTAG
>CAYQQX010000213.1:0-7009 GCA_964419495.1 uncultured Anaerolineales bacterium | reverse complement strand
TTTAGACAGCCCCACCCCCAAATGTGAGGTCTCTCACGGGAATTCCCATAGAACGTTTTTTTATTTCCGGTTCTCGAGTAAAAATTTCCACTTTCATCACGTCTAAAGATGGTTGAAATTTCCACTCTCAGGAGGAGTAGCAAATGAAGGCTCTATTAGACAAACTTGGCGTAAAAGAAATCAACCCTGGGGCATGTGTGGGTCCTGATGGTTGGTTAGAAGACCCCAAAGGCAAGAAAATCGTTTCGTATAATCCCAGCACTGGGGAAGAGATCGCCAGCGTCATGCAAGTGACTCAGTCCACATATGAAAAAGTGATCGAAGCTGGCCAAAAATCATTTACATCCTGGCGGACAATCCCGGCGCCTAAACGAGGCGCATTGGTACGAGATTTGGGGAACGCGCTGCGCGAGTTGAAAGAACCGCTAGGTGACCTGGTGACCCTCGAAATGGGCAAAATTAGAGCGGAGGGTCACGGGGAAGTTCAAGAAATGATCGATATTTGCGATTTCGCCGTTGGCCTGTCGCGCCAACTCTATGGTTTGACCATGCATTCTGAAAGGCCAGGGCATCGAATGTACGAGCAATGGCACCCGCTTGGATTGATTGCTGTCATTACGGCATTCAATTTTCCAGTGGCGGTTTGGTCTTGGAATGCGGCCATCGCGGCGGTTTGCGGTGATACCGCCCTTTGGAAACCTTCTGAATTAGCGCCACTGTGTTCGATCGCTGTGCAGCACATCGCCAACCAAGTGATGGCCGATCATGGGGTGACAGGCGTTTTCAACTTGATTAATGGTTCGGGTCAGGATATTGGAGAGTTGATCATAAACGACAATCGCATCCCTCTGGTCTCTTTTACCGGCTCGACAAATGTTGGCCGCCATGTCTCTGAAGCGGTTGCCCGCCGCTTTGGACGTTCGATTTTGGAACTGGGGGGTAACAATGCTATCATCGTCACAGAAGATGCGGATCTGGAAATGGCTACCCGAGGGATCTTATTTGGGGCGGTGGGAACAGCCGGGCAGCGCTGCACTTCTACCAGGCGGATCATCGTGCACAAGGATGTTGCTCCAAAATTGGAGAAGAAGTTGATTAATGCATACAAACAATTGCGTATAGGTAATCCGCTGGATGAGGATACATTAGTTGGGCCATTGGTCGTCGAAAAATCGGTTCAAACAATGTTCGCGGCGATTGATCAAGCCCAAGCAGATGGTGGCCAGGTGATTTATGGTGGCAAGCTGCGTGATGAAATTGGACCTAACTTTGTGGAACCAACGATCATCAAAATGCCAGTTCAAACAGAAATTGTCAAAGAAGAAACCTTTGCCCCCGTGTTGTATCTGATGGAATATGACAATCTCGATCAGGCCCTCGAAATCCATAATAATGTGCCGCAAGGGTTGTCTAGCGCCATCTTCACGGACAGCATGCGTGAAATGGAGATGTTCCTCTCAACAGAGGGATCAGATTGTGGGATCGCTAATGTAAATATTGGCACATCGGGGGCAGAAATCGGTGGCGCCTTTGGTGGAGAGAAAGAAACTGGCGGCGGCCGCGAATCCGGCTCAGATGCCTGGCGGCAGTATATGCGCCGACAAACCAACACGATCAACTATTCCAGTGATCTTCCCTTGGCTCAAGGAATAAAGTTCGGATAAACCTAATATCCCCCAACTGCCTGACGAATTACGGAATTAATTGCCCCTTCCTGGGGCAATAGCACCTGCGCGCCACCGGGAGTTGTCCAAGGGATAACATGACCACGGCCGATAGCATAGCGTTGGATATCGTCGGGATCCCCAATTTGTGTCGCCAATGGAACTAGAGGAGCTACATCCAGCCAATTCAAATTTGTAATTACAAAATCATCATAAATATCATATAACTCGTCAGCGTTTTGTAATGCGTGCATACTTAACAAACGCTCACCAATAGCCTGAATGACTTCTTGCTGACGGCGAGTACGGTCGAAATCGCTGGTGGTGTAGCGAGCGCGCACATACCACAACGCATCCGCACCACTCATCAACACTCGCCCAGGTTGAACGGTGTAATACCCATAGCCTGTGCGCTGATCCGTTAGTCGTTCGGTAACCTGAACACTGACTCCCCCCAGGCTGTCGATAGTTTCGATAAAAGCTTGCAACCCCACCAAGACATAGTGATCTAACCTGACTCCAAAGTGATGCTGAAAAGTTTGCTTCATCAATGGAAATCCGCCGTAATACATCACCGTGTTTATGCGATTGTGAGTATAACCGGGGATGTAAATATAAAGATCGCGTGGGAATGAAACCATGCTGGCAGTTCTATTACGGGTGTTGATGCTGAGCAAGATGATTGTGTCAGTGCGGAAACCGATTTCACCAACTCGTTGGTCGGAACCTAACAGCAGGATGTTGACTTGATCCTGGGGATAATTGATCGGCTCTGCAGGTGAAGAATCGCCAGGGGGTGCTTCTGGTCTGGGCGTAGCAGTTGGTACGGGTGTTGGAAAAGCTGTAGGAATGTACGTGGGGGTCGGTGGGATTGGCAAAAAGGGAGTCGGTGTGGCCGTGGCATCTGGGGGTATTGTAGCAAGCGCAACTCCATCGTTTGTGGCTTGTTGTAGATTGACTGGTTCTGCGACTGCTTCTGAGATCGCGCTGACAGTATCGTCCGCGGGAATGGCGCTGATCAACGCCGGTGAAATACAGCTGATGATGAGCGTGGGGATCAGAAATATCCAGAGCAATCGTTTTTGCAAAGTCATCATGGTCGTTGTCTGATTTGATTGTCTGAATATCCCCTAAGGAGTTGCTGTTGGTGTGGGAACCGAGGTGGCAGTTTCGGTGGGTATTGATGTGTTGGTAGCCGTAGGCACAGGAGTGTTCGTCTCCGTGGGAGCCGTTGTTGCGGTTGGGGCTGTGGTTTCAGTAAATGTTGCTGTCGGCGCGCTTGTATTCGTGGCAGTCGGTGCACCACCTGAAGTTGCAGTTGCTGTGGCAGTCGCAGCCGATGTGGCTGTGGCGGTTGAAGTGGCTGTCGTTGTAGATGTTAATGTCGGGCTGACGGCAGCCGTGGGAACATAGGGCACATAAAGCTGCTGTCCGGTGCGAATATTGGTGGATGTGAGACAATTTGCTTGCTGCAATTGGGCTACACTCACCCCGTGTGCCAGACCAATGCGATAGAGATTGTCCCCTGATTTGACCGTGTAATACACCCATCCCGCAGGCGGACCACAAGATATTAAGGTGGGGGTGGGTGCCAGTTTTGGAGCGTATAGTGTGCTCCCAGGGAGCAGCTGGCTAACTAAAAGACAGTTGGCGTTTATTAGTTCATCAACGGTCGTATTATGTTTGTCTGCCAGGTAGTCTAAGGTATCTCCCTGCTGAACGGTGATTGGCTGCCAGCTTGAAGGATGTGAACAAGTTGTCGGGGATGGCGCTTCGCTGGTATTGGTTGGCGTGTTTGTAGGAAGTGATGTTGCGGATGGTGTGTAGGTTGGTTCACCGGGTTTTTGGGTGGGCAGTGGGGTAGCTGAATTTGTTGGAGAGGGAGTAGCAGTAGCCGTGTTCGTATCAATGGGGATTTGAGCAACTGAGGCCTGATCTTCGGCCATTGCTAAAACAATGCTTCCCGCGAGGATCACTGTGGAAGCTAGCGCTGTGACCAACCCCAGAATGAGTTCACGGCGTGGGAACATTTGTTTTATCCTTCCCCGCCTTGGGGAATAGCCTGTCCATCGAAGAGGGGGAGTAGAAGATTGAAAGCAGAGCCTTTGCCCATTTCAGAATCGACCCATATCCTTCCCTGATGAGATTCAACGAGAGTTTTGACAATTGAGAGACCAACCCCGGTATCACCGACTCCCTCAATGAGCGGGTTATCCGCACGGTACAGACGTGAAAAGACACGGGGTAAATCTTCTTTGGGTATTCCCCCACCCTGATCGGCGACTTGAATGATGACATAATCGCGCTCAGTTTCATCATCCTGGATGTCAGCTCTGAGAAAGATCTCTCCTTCGGTGGGTGAAACGGCACCGGCATTCTGTAACAAATAGATCAAGATTTGCTGCAGGGCATCCCGATCGGCATGGATATGGGGCATCTCATCGGGCAGGTCAACGCGCAAAATAATATTCTTTTCGCGCATCTGGGCGCTGGTATCCGCAATGGCTTTGTCAATGGCATTTCCCAAGTTGACCGCTTCAGGTTTAAGATTAAGTTGTTCTCCATCGTGCACTGTAATACTGATGAAACCATCAAGAAGGCTCTCCAGACGCTCAGTAGATGCCCGGATGCGTTCCAGGAATTTGCGCTGCAGCGCACCTAGGATGCCTACCGACTCGCCTAAAAGTAAGTCGGTGTATCCAACGATGGAAGACATGGGTTGACGTAAATCTTGGGCAATGGATGCGAACACTTCAACTTGTTCCTCAGACAAAACGCCGCTGGGTGCGTCTTCAGGTGCGTTTGAATTCTCTAAGATTTCCTGATCAACGCTGACCAATTGGGTCTTAAGCAAAGTAATTTGCTCAAGGGCTTCCTGGAGTTCCTTTTTGAGTTGACCTGATGTGGTTAGTTCATGCGTGTCAGCTTCGGCAATCAGGCTTTCGACCATTTCGCCTAGGCGGCGGTTTTCAACTTGAAGTCTTGAGATGGTATCTTGAGCCTTCTGTTGATCTTCATGTAAATTATATAATTCTTCCGCCTTCTCTTCTCCAAGAACTTCTTTGGTAAGTGTCACCTGATCTGATTTCAGCGTTGCATTCTCTGCTTGTGTTTCATCAGCATTGACTGGAAGGATTCAAGGTTTTCTTTAGTTTTTTCTAATTCATCTTTAGTTGTATTCCATTGCTTAGCTTGATGCAAGAATGGGGCCAAACCCAGGCTGATCTGCTCGATATAATTTTGGTCATCTTTGTCCCAGCGACGGTCCGAATAAGGAGAGAGCAATACCAGACCCAGGAACGGTTCCTTGTTCGGGCCTGGCACGAATCCTGCCAAAAGGTGTCCGGTACTCCCCAACCCTAAGGTACGACCAATGATTGAAAGGTCCTGAGAGGTACTACTGGATGGCAATCTCAGCGTACGAGATTTCATCATAGCCGAATCGAGTAAAGGTAGTTCATCCTGATCAATGGCCATATTCCCTAAATTTTCTTGACGAATCAAATCGTACCCACACTGAACGAAAAATTGACCGTTAGCTCCGGGGGGCAGTACCACCAGACAGATATCTGCAAGCATGATGCTAGCAATCGATTTAGTGAGAGCTTTAGTGAGAGCTTTACAGAGATTTGATGAAGAGAATGCCTCGAAAATGGGCATTAGCGCGGCTAGATTTTCCGGTGGTACACCGTAGCGTGGTTTTTCCTGGATGATCGGCTGCTGAATGACGGCGGATGTTGGTTCAACTTGATGAGTCGCTTCTTTTTGAGGAAGATTGAACCTGCGTGGTAAGGTGAATAAGATTGGATAGGCTGCCATTTGGGTCAGCCGCACAAAACCAGGGAAGTCGCTATCAACCTGGGGGACGATTAAGTGCAAAATATGTCCTAGTGCGAAGATAGCCATCATCGCCAGACCGTATTCCCACCCATTCGGGCGACGGATGATGATCAGAGTCAGTCCAAGAATGAGTAAAGCCAGAGCGTAGAGTTCCCAGCCAATATCTAGCCATGTTCTATTTAGAGCGGATTCGGAGTAGTTTCCAAACCACCAGACCCAGCTGAGCACTGCGGTCGCAGCCGTTAGCATGGCTAATAATCCACTGGCTGCATCAGGTAAACGCGAAGGTTCTGGGAAAATCCACAACCAAAGGATGACAACCAGGCTGAGGACGGTAGCAGTGCGATCTAAGATGGGCAGCAGGATGTGAGGGTTCGCAAGCCCCTGCTGGGCGAGACCGGCGCTAAAGAAGAGTAAAAAGCGCACTCCCAGCATCAACCCCAGGCCGATGACCATGCGCCGGCCCTGAGGAAAATCACTATCACGCCAAAAACTCATGGCTGCCTGAAGGGCACCGGCAATTGAAAATGCCAGGACCATATGGTAGATCAGGTTGCCTGGAAAGGTTGTTAGTGCAGTCAGAACTTGTTGAATTATGTTGCCCATAGCGCAGTTCCCTCGTTGAAATTATAGCATGGGGAGAGACAAAAGCAAACTTCAATTCGAAGTTTGTGAAATAGCCTCGTACTGAGAAAGCTCGTTGACAAACGACCGAATCCGAGTAAAATATCGCAGTTAGCCGAAGTGGCGGAACAGGCAGACGCGCTACGTTCAGGGCGTAGTTCCCTTCACGGGAGTGTGGGTTCGACTCCCACCTTCGGCACAGAACTCCTGGCCAAAAGGTCGGGAGTTACTATTTAAGGGACACGGATTTCGCGGATTCAATGGAATAATTTGTTTATTTTATTCCATTAGCGGCGTTCGCGTACACGAATTAGCAGTTTATGTCGTTTCAATTCATTTGTGCAAGATTTATGCTTGCTTTGATGAATGGGTCGCGGTAAGATGAGTCTATGCTTGACTTCATTCGCAGCGGCCGCTTTGTGATCATCCTGGTTGTTTTAGTTGTCCTGGTGCTTTTGGTGATGGGCTTTAACAACCGCGTTATAGAAAGGCGTCTGCTTTCCGATGAGGCGCAGCGAGTTGAAGAGCGAGTTCTGGCACTTAAGCATACCAAAGCCTATCTCGAAACCCAAATTGCCTATGCAACATCACAACCACCCGTTGAGCAGTATGCCTTGGAAGAAGGGCGCATGGTGCGTGAAAACGAAGGCGATTTATTGATCGTGCCGCTGGTTGACCCCAATGCGACACCTGCTCCGCCTGAGTCTTCAGAGACTATCCAAGAACTACAACGCGTGGAAAACTGGCAGGTTTGGGTGGCTCTTTTCTTTGGCGATCAAAACTTACCTTGACGCTGAATATTCAGCGTGCTATAATCCCGACCCTCAACAAACCAACGCGGGGTGGAGCAGTGGCAGCTCGTCGGGCTCATAACCCGAAGG
>CAYQQX010000212.1:0-7028 GCA_964419495.1 uncultured Anaerolineales bacterium | reverse complement strand
GGCGTCTTTCATCAAGCGATCCAGTGCTGGACGATAACTGTCTTTCTTGGCAGAATGACCGGCGTCGGTGTACATGTTTGATAGTTCCCAGTCCTGCTGCGCCACAAACTGGCGAATGTTGGCTTCTTGCGCCGCCAGGCTGTGGCCGTCTACTTGTTCTTTCATTGAGACGCGCCGGTATCCTACGGCCCGCAAACGGGGGAATTGTTTATCCATGGGGTAGCCTCCTGATTTAGCGTGTATAATTTGATCCGTCAGAGCCGCTCATTGAATCACGGCTCAATACATAAAGTATAGACGATTGACCCATTGTAGCGCACTGCGCTCCCTCGACGGAGGCCTAAATGAGTGTTGTTCCCAGTATAAAAGAACGTCGCAAAGCACGGAAGAAGGATTACGACCACGATGCATTGGTGGAACGGTTGGTTTCGTTAGTGAAGGAACGCAAAGAATCGTACCGCGAAGCGTCCCTGGCATCGGATTTGGATCACCAAGCCATCAACCGTATTCGTGGGGGTAAGCGCCCTTCCCTGATTTCCTGCATTCTGCTGGCCAATCACTTTGAAGTTGACCCGAATGAACTGCTGCTGATGGCGGGCTGGCCACGCGTCAAAGCATTTGACATACAAACCGAGACGGCTGAAAACCTTCCCCCCGAAGCAGTAGAAGTCGCTATGGCTGTGGCACGCATCCAAAACCCAGGGGAGCGACGTCAGGTTTCAGATGCGATCTTGATGCTGCTTCAAAAGTATTTTAAATAAAATACCCTGCACAGCTTGAGAGCAGGGTATTTACAGCAAAAGAAATCGGCTCAGTTTTCGATGGTTATACCTCCCTCTGGTAAACCGAGCAAGTTGTCAAAGGGAGAGTGGGCGGCAATCTTGCGCAACTCACCATCTCGGTCAAAGTAAAGCCTGGCAAAGAACAGGCCCAACATCCGGCGCCGTTCCAGATCAGTCATCTGTGCCCAGAGGGCGGGAAAATTAGCCAGCAGGGCTTTGATTTCTACGCTATCATTGCGGATCGATGGCCGGATACTCTCCAGTTGCTGTGATAAGTGCAGCGTTTGGACATCCAAATCGGCCCGAGAAATACGCCCTGCCAAGTAGAGTTGCTGATAACGTTCTTGCGCCTGACGCAGATTATGTCCTTCACACTCAAATTCGGCCAGACCATTGTCACTAAGATAGTAGGCGGCGATCCAGTCATACCAGGACGGGGGAATCACAAACACTTTCATCCATTGATCAGCCTGCAGTTCAAGTTTCTTAGCCCCAAGTAATTTATGCCGCCTGATTATCTTCTGTTTGCCAGCGATTGGCTGTGCCTCCATCGCCAGCGTTTCGGATGTGCTCTGTGGTGCCTCGGGAGTACTCAGGGCATAGGTTTTGACGCTCTTCTGGGTGAAAGCACAACGGTAATGTTGCTTTCCTTTATCAGAGGAACCGCGCAATTTCTCCTGGTGGCGATCCTGATCGAAACATTCCCAACAGTGACCGACACCGGTTAGAACATATACCCTGGTTTTGCGCTTCTTACTTGTTGGACTGCGATACTTGCCTTTCCGAAGTGCTTGATTCGTCTTCCAAAGCTGCAATGAAATCAAGGGCTGATGCTGACCCGGATGGATTTCCTGGATTTCTCTGGGATTGCTTGCTGGACGGGGAGTTCGAATTTGATCCGGATGGTTTAGATTATCCTCCAGACTAAAATCCGGGCGCGGATAGCCAGCCACCATCCCGGCATAGAAGGGGTTGCGTACAATCACCCGAATGCTATCACGCTTGAAAAGACGGTTCTGTTCTACCAATGGTAGATTGCGTTCCTTTTTCTGACCACGGGTGCGGAAATGGACACGCTCCCCATTTGGCAGGATGAAGTCATGAAAGTTGAGATAATCGGCTATTTCTTTGTCACTCATCCCCTGGCTGTAACTGTTATGAATCCAAACGACGGCATATTGATCCACTGGATGAGGGACGGCGATGCGTCCGCGCTGACTGTCCACCCGATCGGGTGAGCCGAACAAGGGGCAATAAGCACCCCCGTTGGGATCAGTGCAGGTAGAACACAGACCATTACAGTAGCCCAATAGCAGATCGCCATTCGGGAGGCCGCTGCGCAGGCGAGCAGTAAGCGCTGAGCGAGTGCGATCACTGGTCTGCCAGACATACATTTCAGCCAGAGCGCCCAGCACATACAATACCAGTCGACCCCACCAGGAGTGCATTTCGATGCGCTCCGTCAGGCTGACCAGTTCAACGTTGTAGTGTTTTAAAAAACGGATGTAGCGCAGCTGCGATTCCAAGTTGCGATACAAACGATCCAAACGCGGAATGACCAGCACGTCCACCCGCCCGGCGATGATATCCTTGCGCAGGCGTTGGAATTCGGGACGCTTGCTGTTCTTGCCCGAATAATCCCAATCCTTGTAGAGCACCACCGTCCCAGAACCATGCTTTCGAGCATATGCCTCTGCTTCGTCTGGTTGGGTATCTTTGGAATATTGATAGCGGTGCTTGTCTTCACGAGAGATGCGTACATAGACGGCCCACACTTTCTGGTCGTGCCTCTCGCTAGAGGATGTGAACATCCCAGACAAATCATTTGACAAATCCTCAGGCGATTGGGGCAGTTGCAGTTCATGGTTTGTCATCGGCATTCTCCTGTAGAGATGAGGATGGATTTGGAACGGGGTTTGGTAGCTGTTCTTCGAAAGTTGGATCTGGTGTGCGTCCGGTGATGCGTCGTAGGACGAGGGCCAGCTCGCGGCTGAATTCGTCGATACGCTGGTGCTCTGCGGGCGTGATTTCCTGTTCATTGGATTCAGTGATGCTCATTTTCCACTCCTGATTGTTAGGGGATCAATAGATAGGGGCTAAACAACTCATCCGCCAGAGTTGTATCTTCTTCGATGCCGTCCCCTTCATCTGGCCAGAGCTCTAACTGCCGCCCGCCGCCGATCACCAGGCTGGCCAGGTCAGCTTCGCTCATGCCCAAGGGCTGTAGCACTTGATAGACGGAGCGGATCAGCAAGTCTCGATAGCGGGCTTTGTCTATCTGGCTCCACATGGGCAGCTCTGTCAAACCCCAAGCGTAGACGCCAGGTTTCTCGCCTTTGACATAGTGCATCGGGATGCGCTGACCTACTCGCACATGAATCCCTGCTGCGCGTAATTGCCTGGCTGCTTTGGCGGAGTCGGATTTGCCTTTGTACTCCTCCGGCTCGCGGGTGAGCCGCTTGCGGGTGACCAGGTCTTCCAGGGAAACCTGTTCGGCATACAAATTCGCCACAGCCAGGTAGATGATTGCCAACGCATCGGGGATGTGATCTTGGAGATGCTCGGCCCTCGGTTCTCCGGCCAGTTCAGCCATAATCTCTCGCTCAATCCCCGTAATCCAGGTGGGCGTATCGGCTCTGCGCTGGGCCATGCCGCGTACTTTGAGACCGCCGTCGTAGAATTTGCCGAAGTAACGGTTAGATGCTCCAACGCGCGGGTTGCCCTTCGAAGGCAAGAAGGCTAGCCATTGGAAGATGCCCTCCAGCTCAATAGTCAGCCCGGTGCGCTGGTTGATCTCATCAATCAGCACTTGGAAATCTTCGGGCTGTGAAGCGCCATTTTTATGGATAAAGATAGAATCGGTATTGCCTGCCAGCACGTCGAAGCCATAATCCTGCGCAGCTTCAATGGCGCGCACCAACATCTCCCGCCCGATGGCGCAGATGGCCTCGTGAGCCAGGATGCGGCCATACAGGTTGTGAGCATGGCCCTGGTAGCCGAAGGAGACATAGCCCAACCATTTCAGTCCGTCAATGGAACCCTGTAATTGTTCTCGCTGAGGATCATCCTGCTTTACTGCTCGCAGCATGGCTTTGGCCAGGCGGCGTTTCTCCAGCAATGGCTTGAGGATGGTGGCAACCAATCCGGGTACATCCTGGTTGATGGGCATGCCGCTGCGAGGTGTATCGCGCACTGAGATTCCCTTTTCACCAGCAGTCTCTCCGCTGATATTCCAGGTTGACATAATGGAAGGGTACATCGAGAAGAAATCCAGTTCGGCAACATCTCTGTGTAGGCCAACGATGGGATGGTAGACAAGTCCGCCGCCATCTGAATCGTTGAGCGCCATCAGTGGGCGGAAGGGTTCGGTCTGGCGCTTTTTGAGTGGGACTAATGCATCCCAACGCAGTGCCTGGCGGATTTGCATAGCAGTGAAGCCCGCACCTGGACTGTTGCGGGCGGCGATCTGCACATCCACGCCGCTGACGCGCGCCATCTCGATGGCGGCGTGCAGGCTGAAGCCGCCGCTCATTGCGGCGTTGCCCGGATCGACGTGCCAGCGGCCGAAGAGCATGGTCTGGGCGGCGCGGTAGTGCACCTGGCCATAGCTGTGATAGGTCAGCTCATCTTTGATCAGAGCGGCCTTGGATTTATCGCGGTTGGGGTTGAAGTCGATCTGGTATTTTTCGGCGATGCGGGCCAAGGTGGGGAAGAGCCAGGCGTCCCCGTGGGTGGCCAGGATAACATCGGGGTCGTAGTTTTCCAGAATGTCGATAAAGGCTAGCAATAGCATACGACCATCTTTGGTCGCCAGGTCCCACGTAGATTTTTCCCCTTGTAAAGATAAACGCGTAGGTGTGGCGTAGGTGGGATCGGTGTCTGGCTCGATAGTCAGCTGACGCATTGGGGGCAGGTCATAGCTCAAATCCCAAGGGCTGTCCAGCACATCAATTGTCTCCACTAAACCTTGATCATCCAACACCAGGCGGCATTTGGCCATGGGGAACGATCCGGTCTCGCCACCAAAGCGCACGGAGAAGGGGATTATGGCGTTATAGAACTGGATGTGTTTGAAGCGTTTCTTCAGGTTGTAAAAAATGTGCTCCTGGGTAATGGGATCGGGTACCAGGATTTGGAGCACTTTGCGCATGCCTTTGAAGAGGTCACGCTTGAAGGCGTAGCTCATTTCGGGTGGATTGTTCTTTGCTGACAGATAGGCATGCACCCGATGCAGTTCCCTGTTATCCCGCGCGGCCAGATAGAAGGCGGTCTTGTATGGCTGGGTCAGACGGTGGCGCGCCCCGTCTTCAGTGATCAGCCAGAGCACGGCGCCGTCCTGGCGGTCGGGATAGACCGAGAAGAACCAGCCGACCATCTGGCGATCAGGCGGCGGTGACATAGTTGGGATAGAGAAGTTCGAGCAGTTCGGCGCGCAGGCTCGATTTGAGTTCTTCGATCTCCCAGCGCAGGGTCTCGATCTCACCCTTTAGCAGTAATTTCTCGGCCTCGCTGTCCTTGAGTTTGGCTTCGAGCTGCTGGATGCGCTGGTTTTGGACCAGCGATTTCTGCTCCATGTGATAAATGGCTTTTTCCTGCTCCAGATTCATGGTCATGAGAATGCTGGTAATCGGCAGGGGGTGTTTAGCCTTTTCAGCCGCAGTCACATGGAATTCGGCTTTGTTCCACAGGTCATCGAAGATGGCCTTGTCATCGCGCAGCAGCAAAGCCCGTTTCAATTCGTTGAACATGGCTCTCTCAGATTTAAATTGATGGGAGAAAGGGGGCAGTGTATGACCCATAGTTTTTTCCTTTTTGATAGAGAGTGTGAGAATAATCCAGTTGGTGTGTGATCATGTCCAAAACATGCCCCAGCCGATCCAACGGCGGGCGCACCTTGGCGCTTACAAAGACCAGGCAGTCCTGGCTCAGGCGCTGAAGCTCGACCTGGCAAGTAAAGAAGTGCTGGTCAATCTGGCGATCGGCCTCGTGATCGGCCTCGGCGTAGAAACGGCTCATCAGATCAGTGACCATCAATGGGGTCGTATGAGCTTCCATCTCCGAGAGGAAGTCCATCAGCTGGGTGCAGGTTTCGGCGCGCGAGAAGGTGATCCCCTCCTTCAAAATGATTTCATAGCGCTGACCCACACGCCGAGCCAGTTCATAGGAGATGTCGTAAAAGGGCAAGCGGTTGCCGCAGACCAATAGCCGCACACCACTGGTAAGCGCCAACTCGATGGTCAGTTCGAATGTCCGCTGTCTTGGGATGAGATATATTTGTCCGTGTTGGAGATCGCTTAGTTCATCCATGCCCCCATCATACACAAAACATATGTTCTGTCTATTGACCTCTGGGATAATAAAAGGACTATTCGAGGACTAGTCCTAAGGACGAGCCACAGATGGGGGTAGGGTAGGATAGAGTGACCAAGATATGGGGGGTCAGGTGGATGGTTTACCCTTATCGAAGGTGCTGAAATCCCACCTGCGCAGCACATAACGCAACTGATAGCGACCGCGCACTTCGAATTTGCGCAGAGTTTCCCGGATGTGGGCCTTGACCGTTGTTAGAGAAACGTTGAGTTTTTCGGCGATCTCGGCATTGGTGTATCCAAGGCAGGCCATGGCAGCGACTTGCTTCTGCCGTTCGGAGAGATCCTCCCATTTTTGCACGTTGTGGTTCTTGGTTATATAATGATCTTCGACGGCATTGTTGAATATCGATGTTGCCAGTTCGCCACTGCTAAAGGGTTGGCCATGGGCTAATTCTTCCAGCATGGTTAGTGTATCCTCGTTAGTAAGGATTTCTATGCGTGGAGAAGGGCCTTTGCGGGAGGGGAACAGGCTTTGGATGATGAGATCGAAACCAGAAGTCATGGGGGACTCTTTTGGGGATACTGATAGGGAAATCAGAAATAACAGAACATGCGTTCTATTATAGCATCAGATATTTCTTTGCGTATAGGAAGAGAGTACTGTAGGAACACCTAAATTTAAGCTTTCCCCCGCATGTTACTTTTTGGTGATCGCTGACGACTAAACAGATAGCGATCAAAAAGATATTCAAAAAGGAGAAAAACATGAACAAGCAAACTCGAATTTCCCACAAAGTACTCCCCCTAATGGCGATCATCGCCCTCTCAATCAGCTCTATTGCAGCTGCAGCGCCTGGAGCATTCACCGCCGATGTGGCCGTGACCGACATCTTTCCTGGCAACCAGCCCCACGGGCAATTCCACGTGCGGATCA
>CAYQQX010000211.1:0-7076 GCA_964419495.1 uncultured Anaerolineales bacterium | reverse complement strand
CGATTCTTCCAGACCATTTCAAAAATGGGATCTTATTTTTGCACACCTCCTATGAGAACACCACTCTTCCTGCTGAAAGCCTTGACGAGGATGACAGATCGGGGTGTAAGGTTGATTTGGGGAGCGCGGGCGGCTCATATAAATGCGATTCTAGCTGGGTTATTATCCCCGATGGTGCCCTGGATGCGAACGTGGATTGTGTGTTGGTGATCAAAGAGAGTGACAGCGGGAACTTCACGCTGGGGGACCAGGTTTACGATATCAAGCTGTACTGCAACGGGGTGAGGGTCACGCAGCTTAAGAAGACAGCGCAGGTGTGCATCAAACCTAAAGATGGCATCACCTCTGGGAAGCAAATCTTCCGCCAACCCGACGGAGGCCAGTGGGGCGCGCTGCCTGAATCCAAAGGTCCAGCGGGCTACAACTGCGGGGATACGCCTGGCTTCTCGCTCTTTGGCTTGGGAGAATTGCAACTCCCGGATACGGGATTCGCTCTAGGGGTGGTTACTGTTCCCGAAGCACAGCCCGCCGAGAAGCGTTACGCGGAAATGAGCGACTTCACCTTGGAGATTCCTGACATCGACCTGAAGATGACCATTGTGGGCGTGCCGCTGACCGGGGAAGGTTGGGATGTTTCCTGGCTTGGCGACGCCGCGGGCTATCTCGAGGGCACCGCCTTTCCAACCTGGGCGGGCAATACGGCCTTGACAGCGCATGTCTGGAATGCCGACAACACTCCGGGCCCCTTGGTCGATCTGCACACCCTGGGGTACGGCGACCGGGTCCAGATCCATGCCTGGGGGCAGGTCTACACTTATGAGGTGCGTGATGTCATGCAGGTGAAGCCCGACGACCTGCGCGCCCTGCCCCACGACGACTACGACGTGCTGACCCTGATCACCTGCCAGGGCTTCGACCAAACTAGCGGAGAGTATGATTGGCGGTTAGCGGTGAGGGCGGTGCTTATACAAGTTAAATAACGTATCGGAACACCAGAATAACAAAAAACCCTAAAGGTCTACCAGACCTTTAGGGTTTTTCTTGTATGGAAAGCAATTCGAATTACATCAACTAGAAAACCATTTGTGTGAACCAAATTGATCTTTTGTAACAGGTTTCCCCGTTGAAATGAACCACTCGAAGCCTTTTAGAACTGAATCAAGATAACTGCTCAAAGCAGGCCGGAGTATGGCGAGATGCGGTATCCAGCGGACAGCAATAGGGATGTTTTGCAATGAAAAGGGATAGATTGTGATTCTCAGCTTGCCAGCATCTTCCGGCTCTTCTGTGATCCGCCAGGAAACGTAAGATTTCCTGCCCCCTTCTCTGCCAATGGTGAGATCATACCCTTTTCCGTCAATCCAATTTACGAATTCACGGTGCAATATCCAGTCGCTGTAATAATGGATGGTGTCCTTTGCGCCAACGCCCGGCCATTCGTGAACAAGGTTCTTCTTACAGAATGGATGACAATCTTCTAGGTTTCCGGGATTTGTGATAGCTGACCAAATTTGCTGTGGTGGTGCTGCAATTTTTCGGCTGACGGACACCGGCCATTTGAATTTTTCTATGTTTTCTACTGAATAGTCCATCATTGTTTTATGCCTGTGTTGGCAGCGAGATCATAAAACGTGTCCCTCGCTCCAACTCGCTTTCGACCCCGATCTCCCCCCCGTGCATTTCAACGATTGACTTGGCTATTGCCAACCCTAAACCGGTTTCGCCACCTTCGCCGTTGCGGGCATCATCCACGCGGTAGAAGCGATCGAAGATGCGCGAGATGTCGGTTGGATTGATTCCCGATCCTGTGTCAGCAACGGTAAATTTGACCAGTGGCTGACCGCTGGCGGCTGACGGCTGACCGCTGACGGCTATTCTGCCTCCCTCGGGTGTGTATCGTAAGGCATTGCTGACCAGATTGCCAAGCACCTGCATCATGCGGTCGGGATCGGCGTTGATGCGCGGCAGGTTAGGGGCAGCCTGGGTGGTGAGATCAATGCCCTTACTGTCAGCGGCATGTTGGTAAGCAGCTTGAACTTGTTCCAGCAAGCCGTGGGGGGCAATGGGGGCTCGGTTGAGCGAGAGTTCCCCGGCTTCGGCCAGAGAGAGCGTGCGCAGGTCTTCGACCAGGCGCTGCAGGTGATGTACCTCGTTTTGCATAGTCTCCAAACGCTCGGGAGTAGGTTTGAGCACCCCATCGCGCATGGACTCAATATACCCGCCGATGACCGACAATGGTGTGCGCAGGTCATGGGCAATGTCGGCGGTCATTTGGCGGCGCTGCTCGCTGAGATGGGCTAGGTCAGCGCTCATTTGGTTGAAGTCGCCTGCTAATTGACCGATCTCGTCTTTGGAATGCACCGTCACTTGCCTCCCAAACTCCCCTTTGGCAGTGTGCCGGATGGCAGTTGTCAGTTCGCGCAAAGGGCGGGTGAGTCCACGACTGAGCACCAGGCTGATCACCAGGGCAATGGCCATAGCGCCTAAGGTGGCATAAAGCAGCGATTGGTTGCTGCGTGCTAAGAACAGTTCTTCACGTTGCGCCATAGGCGGGATATCACCTGTAGCGATGACAGTGCCCACGATTTCTCCATCGACTTCGATGGAGGTTCCGTCTGTCAAACCTTCCACAGCAACGAAATCACCTCTGCGGTAGCCTCCTGCAGGGACTACCACGCGGCCGCTGATATCAATGAGCGCAAATGTCAGTGGTTGAAAGTCAACATGATTGCCGTTTTCATCCAGCAGCGGTGGTTGCTCCAATTGTTGCGGCGGCTGCCCCGGCTGTTGCGGCGGTTGCCCGGCAGGTGGATTTTGAATATTTCCGCTCGGTTGCTGCGCCTGTTGTTGTGGTTGCAGTTGTCCCTGCGGTATTCCCTGTTGATTCTGGCGACGGAATATTGAAGCAGCAAACCCTTGCCATGAGCCGGTAACCTCGTAATAGGTTGTTGCCCGATCAATAAAATTGTTCTGCGCGTTGCTCAGCACCAGCTCTTCAAAATCTTTCTGGGTGGTGTAGCGCGTGATCGCCGCGGCTAATAAAGCCACAGTCAGGCTGACGGCCAAAAAGGCCAGGAGAAGTTTAGGGGCAAGGGATCGCATTGCTTAGTAACCAGTCAACAGTATTCAGTAATCAGTTCAGTGTGCAGTCGTTAGCGATCTGATCACTGTTCACTGCTAACTGTCCACTGGTTGAAATCTATAACCAACACCGAAAACGGTTTCGATAAATCTTGGGTTGCTGGGGTCAGCCTCGATTTTTGTGCGTAGGTTGCGCACATGCACATCGATAGTCCGCTCTACGCCCTCGAAAGCCGTACCCTGTAAACTTTCCAGCAAATCCAGCCGGGAGAAGACGCGTCCCGGAGTGGACATCAGTACCCCAAGGAGATCAAACTCCGAGGGGGTCAGATCAACATATTGATCGCCAACTTTTACGGTGTGCTCGTCTTGGTTGAGGGTGATACTGCCTGCGCGCAAGATATTGGCCGGCGTGGCAGCCTTGCTGGTGCGACGCAGCACAGCCCGGATGCGAGCAACGATTTCCTTCATGCCAAAAGGCTTGGTGACATAATCGTCTGCGCCTAATTCCAGGCCCAAAACTTTGTCTGTTTCTTCCAACTTGGCAGTCAACATGATGATGGGTGTGTCGCTCTCTTTACGGTAGTGACGCATGAAGTCATAGCCGCTCATCTCTGGCATCATGATGTCGAGGATGATCAGATCTGGCTTTTCGTGTCGCGCCACAAAGAGAGCTTTTCTGCCGTTCTCTGCAGTGGCAACCTGGAAGCCCTCTTCAGTGAGATATTCTCTCAAGAGTGTGCGTACGTTGGCTTTATCGTCTACGACGAGGATGGTTTTTGTCATATAACTATTGTACCCAATTATTTCTCAGACCCTAAAGGTTTTTGGGAACCTTTAGGGTCTCGTTGTTGGTTAGGGTAACGCCTTCCAAGTCAAATAATCGAAGGTCATGCCATTGGGGTCAAAATGAGTCGGGCGCAGCCAGCCGTAATAGGTACCCATGCCCGGTGTGAATTGGTAGCAGTAGAACTCTGTCTCAGAGATGGGCCAGATTACAGAGGGGCTATAAGCAGCATTCTCGCAGTCCGATTTGGTTGGTTCGTTTGCAAAAGGTTCCGAAAACTGCGCTTCGTTGGGTGAAATCTGCATCACAGTGAGAGAATTTCTAGTCATTTCTCGGTACAAGAACCCCGCGAACGTTCCGCTGCAGCTTTCATTCAGATCGCCATTCTGCACGTCATAACACTCCCCGGTGAGCATGGTAACCTGCTCGCCCTGGCTTTCAACGAAGATGGTATTGGGGTTGATGGGTTGGACCTCGGGAGCATCGGTTTCAAAGGTCATAAAATCAAAGGTCACACCACCTTGGTCAAAGCGCTCCACACGGATCCAGCCGTAGGTGGTGTTGATGATATTGCTGATCTGGAAGCAGAAGAACTTGTCTTCCAGGGCCGAGTGCGCAATGGGAATGTAGATCTCAGTTTCACAAACTGCTTTGTCAGGTTCATCATCAAGGTTTTGCGCCAGTTCAGTGTTATTCTGGCCGTAAAATTTTCCGCTGGTTACGGGGTTAAACTGATAACTGATATCTGCGGCAGAGTCGTTACAATTCACCTCCTGACCACTGTTGAGGTCGAAACACTGCCCACTCAGCAGGGTCTGCCCGCTGCCAGTGATCTGCGCCTCGGGATTGCTTTCCGGACCAGGGGTCGGCGCGGGGGTATTGTTACCTCCACTGGGGATGACCTTGATGGCCACTCTCAATGGGCTGTTGGGCGATGTGTCTGGCCCAAATACATGGCCTTGCGCATCGACCATCTTCCAAGCTGAGATATAGGCGCCTGGTTGAGATGGGGCCTGCATATCCACAGAAAGCGTTGTGGTATGTCCAGGTGCTACAGGCGTGGTCAATGAAAGAACTTCTTCTGCTGTGATGATATCGCCTCCGAGTAGTTTCAAAATGTAATCCGTATTCCAAGTACATTCACCAGTGTTTTCGATGGTCCATGTAACCTGGAAAAAATCGTCTGGCTGGAAATCTTGACCGTTGGTGATGTTGGCATTAGCACTGAAACCATCGCTGCAAGGCGCTCCACCTTGGGGCTGCGTTGGTTCGGTTTGTTCAGGCACATCCTGCTCTTGGGGTTCTTCTCCCTGATCTGGGGGATTTTGCTCGGCACCCTCACTCTGATCGGGTTGTTGGATCGCCTGATCTTCGGGAGCGGTAGCTACATCTGGAGCCTCTGTTAATCCCGGTAGCGAACAGGCTAATTGGGCCAGTGCGATAACGATTAGAATGGCTATCAGAACGAAAAATTTGTGCTTCATGGCAACCTCCTTTGGAGTACTCTCCATTACTCATTTGATAAAACATAAAGCTTGTTGCATGCGTTCAGGATAGCAAAGAGATGTTCAGAAGTTGTTTAGATCATGTTTAGCACTGGCATAGATGTTGTAATAAATTTCCCAAGACCCTAAAGGGTTTCGAATTCTTTAGGGTCAATTTTCGGGAACACAAGCTAACTCTGATTGTTTGATCTGACATGAACCGCTGACCGTTTTATTGGGATTCTGAATGGTGCAGGCTGCACCTTCTGCTAGGCCGCTGCAGGCTTCTACTGCCTTTTGATGGCGCTGTTCGTTATTTCCTTGAGTACCTCCGTTTCTTCGAGCTTGACCTTTGAGCGTTTCACCGGGCTGGAGATCTAATCCTGTTAGCCCGGGATAGGCAGAGGAAATTTTGGTTACACGGAAAACATCTCCGCCATAGTCATAGCGCCATACCACTTCACCTTCAGGCGTGACTTCAAAGAATATGCCAGCCACGCCATTACAGATCAGCGTATTGCCATTGGCTAAACGCTGCGAGCCAGAAACGTGATCGGCGTAGAAATCAGTAGGATTGTCTGCTACATAAGACCATACAGGAGCTTCGGGGCCATATGCCGAGCCTGATATCAGCGAATAAGTCCCATCGTCATTAAGAGGAGGCACAATTTCATCAATGCTCGAGTAGGCGCGATCTCTACGGTCACCGTTGTTGAAGACCAGGATGTTGCCCTCGCCGGGGTATCCTTCCGGAATCCACTCGGCGTCATGCTGAGCATAAAGTTGTTGATCAGCCGTGGTTCTAGCCCCATAGGTCTGGGGGTTGCCCCAGCGGTAGAGCAGGTCTCCTGCCGGTCCGGCGGCTTCTTCGGTGGTGGTGTCATGATCGATGATCCAGATCTCGCTGAAGCCGTGCACACTGAGTACGATCTGATCCAATTCGGCGTTGTAGTCAATCGAATTGGTGTGGTTCCAGTCAGGAGGGCTCTGGATTGTCGTGTAGTTGAGATCGACCAATTCAGGGTGTTCGGCCACCACACCGTAATTCTCTTTCGAAGGATCGAAATCCTGCACAAGATGATCCCAAACATACCATTCCCAGACGATTTCATTGGTAGTGGGGTCAACTTCGATAATGTGGTCTGGCCAAAGCTCGCCGTCTTTCAGCAAACTTGGATCGCGTCCCGCAGCGATGGCCTCAGCTTCGCTCTTATATTCCCAGGCAATCATCAGGATATTGCCGTTGGGCAATTGCTCGATATCATGATGCTGCTGTACCAAGTCACTGGCATACTGATATTCCCAGACGAATGAGCTATCTGGGGCAATCTCCTGAACGATACCACCGGCACCGCCGGCATCAAATACACCTGTGGACAATCTACCAGTACGCAGCAGGTTGCCGTTCTCCAGCAGATAAACCGAGTGGCCGGGGCTGTAATCGCTCGTCCAGGTGTAGACCGCTACACCATCCGCATTCATCAGGTAGGTGTCTGTGGATGTGATGGGGGAGAAAAGGTAGTATCCCCCGGGTTCAGACGATGCCTGACCAGCAGCGGTGTTCGTTGGAGCAAAGGACAAGATCGCTATACTGAAAAATAAGGTTGTGAAAGTAACAATGATTTTCTTCATGGCAATCTCCTTTTGTACCCTCTTCCTGCGCAAATTCACTTCATAAATGTCTGATTATCAGGTTTAGCTCCTTGACGGTGAGGTAAAATTTC
>CAYQQX010000210.1:0-7100 GCA_964419495.1 uncultured Anaerolineales bacterium | reverse complement strand
CCCCGATTAGTTCAGCCGTCTCAAAATGGGAAGTTATTTTTGCACGCCTCCTATGCTGCGGGTAGAGTATTTCGGCGCTCACGGGGCAGTCATGTTTTGGCTTTGGTTCGTGGCCGCCTATACGCACAATACCAGCCTCTTCTCCCGTAAAGCGGTCGTCTTGCTCAGCATCTGGCCTGCAATTACCTTTCTCCTGGTATTAACCGTACCGCTGCATAATTTGTTCTATTTTTCTTATGACTTCATCTTCGATGGAAATCTGGTCATTTCTGTAAAAGATTACGGTCCAGGTTTTTATTTATGGATATTATACGCCTACTCCACCATGATCGGGGGTGCTGGACTCCTCATTCGAGGCATGTTTAACATGCCGGAGAAGTTTCGCAGCCAGATCCTTCTGCTCATTCTGGTGATATTGCTGGTGCTTTTCCCCAATCTTCTTTATGTCATCGGGAATAACCCCATTGCGCCTTATGACCCAACTTGTCTTACCTTTGTGCTTGTCGGCATCCTTCTGATCATCACGATGCGCTATTTCAGGTTTCTCGATGTACTTCCCGTCGCTCACGATCTCGTGTTCAACAGTGTCAGAAATGGGGTCATCATTGTTGACGAGAGGACGCATATCCAGGAATTGAACCCTGCAGCAGCAGATTTACTCAACTCTTCCCAGGGAGAACTGCTAGGGAAACCAATTTCTGAGATATTTAATGATCACCATAATCTGATCAATAATCTGCATGTCATCGTAGAAGCCAAAACCGAAATCAAAATTAATCATGACCGATTTTTTGAGTTGCAAATCACCCCCATTATCAACCAGAGTGGAGAGGCGGATGGCCGCATCATCATGTTCTATGAAATCAGCGATCGCAAAAAGGCTGAGGATGACCTCAGGCGTCAAGTGAGCATTGACCCACTGACGGGTGTGCTCAACCGCAGGTATTTTTTCACCCTGGCGGATAAAGTTTTCAACCACACCAGGCGACTAAAACGTGATCTGGCCATCCTGATGGTTGATATCGATGATCTAAAGAAAGTAAACCAACAACACGGCCACGCCATTGGTGATCTGACGCTTGTCGCCATCGTCAACCATTTGAAAAAAACAACCCGCCCAGAGGATATTCTGGGGCGTTTATCGGGTGAAGAGTTTGTGGTTCTGATGCCGGAAGTATCCCTGGAAACAGCTGAAAACATAGCCAAACGCCTCCACCAACGAATCTCTGATCATCATCTCGAGATAGAAAATATTTCCATTGAAGTAACCATCAGCATTGGGGCAGCCAGTATTGATTTCGAAGAAGACAATGATCTGGGAACGCTGATCGCAAAAGCAGAAAAAGCCCTCTACGGAGCGAAGCAGGCCGGGTATAACCAGACGCTATTATTCGATAAAGAATTGAAGTTAATCTAAAAATATTTAATGGTCTATCCTTGGACTCCTGATTTTATCTCTCTCTTCTTAGCACTGCCAATTTCCCTTTTCGCGGGGATATTTATCCTATGGCAATTTCGTTCATCTCGATCCCGACTGGGGGCGATTTGTTTGCTGACGCTGGCTGTGATTTCCCTCAGCTTTGGGCTCGAAACTGCTGACCCGAATTTACAAAACGCAATCTTCTGGAGATGGATCCTGGGCATCGCCTGGGCGATATTTCACCCCATCTGGCTATTTTTCATCCTCGATTTCGCTGGCCACGAGGATTGGGCTACATCACGAAAATCAATTTTGATTGTTTCAATCCCCCTGATAACTATTTTGCCGCTGCTCTTGAATGATATTTCTCTCTTGATGCTGCCAGAGGTGGTGCTCGATGTGGGGTATCCCACACCGATCATAAAAGGTTCACTGGTCCTCTGGGCATGGGCACTCCTTTTCTATACAGCTTCGATCGAACTGATCGCCGCGATCCTGCTCATGCGTATGATTTCAAGAAATCAGGTTGCCAAAAAATGGCAGGTTGCCAGTCTTATCATGACTCCCTTATTCGCAATTGCGGGGGTCGTATTTGAAACTATAGACGGGAATCTCATTGGACCGCATGCTTCTGTGTCTCTTGGGTTGGCCGGATCTAGCCTGGTAGGGGCTTGGGCAATTTTGGGCACCTTGATGCAAGCGGTTATGCAGCCAGAGCAAGACATTGTCTTCGAACGTATGGCTGAGACCGCAACTGAAAACCAGCGCATGGACCAAATCCTGGAAAACCGCGCCGATCGCTTTTCTCAGTCGAATAGGCTCATTGCAGTTCTATCGAAAATACATGCCGCCTTTCAATCGAGCGAAGGAATCGAGCACGCGCTGGACACCCTGGAAAGAGAATTGGCCCAATTGGGGAACAAATATTTTTTGGCGCTTGTCGAATCGCAATCCCAAGACTTAGTGGGCAGATCTACTTCTATGAGAACGTCGATGCTCTCGCCACTCAAGAAAGTAACTGGGTTAACCCCCCAAGATTTCCGCATCCCATATGAGGTTTGGAATACGGTAGAGAGGATCTCGAGTGGAAAAGCCTATTTTGTCGAGAACCCCTTGGAATGGGCTACAATCGCTTTCCCAAAATTGTCCAAAAATATCCTAAACCGGCTCATCAAGATCGCTGGGGTAACGCCGAATTCTCCGGCCATCATGGTCAGTCTGGTTGTTGATGAGCGAGTATTAGGGTTGTTCGTGGTATGGGGGACAGATATTCATCAGGATAATATCCCGATCATATCCGCTTTCGCCAATCATATTGCTTCAGCTTTCGAGAAGGATCGCCTGTTCCAAGCAACCAAAAAACGTCTCCAAGAGCAGATCGCTCTCAGGGAAGCCGCAACCATCATTTCATCATCACTGAAAATCGAGACGGTTCTGGGCCATATTGCCGAACAGTTAGCTCTGGCTGTAGATGCTACCAGTGTAAATATCCTTGGCATCGAATCCGAGACCAGTGCAGCCACTGTCCTGGCAGAGTATATTAACGAACACGCCGATCAGCAGGAAGAAGTGCCCGACCGTGGGAGGCATAACTTCGAAAGCAGCGATTTGACAAATTTCATAGAGATGCTCAAGGCTGACCATCACTCCTGGGAATCCCAGGTCTCAGAGCAATTTGAACGCAATTCTGTATTGTATATCCCCTTTTTTGCTAAAGATAAATTAACCGCTTATGCAGAACTCTGGGACAACCGGGGGCGGCGCCAATTTACTCCCGAAGAGGTCATCCTGTGCAAAAGTATTTCGCAACATGCAGCCATGGCCCTGGAAAACGCCCGCCTCTACGAAAAATCCCAGCTGGATATTGCTGAACGCCTTCAGGTTGAACATGAGGTAAAGGTATCGCTGATCGAAAAAGAGGTGCTCTTAAAAGAAATCCACCACCGAGTAAAAAATAACATGCAGGTGATCTCCAGTCTGCTTAGCCTTCAGTCCCAGCAATTCGAGGACCCCGATATTCAGGCTATTTTCCATGACTGTCAAAGCCGGGTCCATTCCATGGCACTGGTGCATGATAAGTTGTACCAATCGAAGAGTTTATCCGAAATTAACTTCGCAGAGTATATCCACAAGCTGGCCACAGATTTATTTAACACCTATCGAACCGAAGCGGGGGGCGTCAAACTAGTTCTCAATACGGAATATCTCACAATTGATGTCGAAACGGCCATTCCATGCGCCCTGATCGTGAATGAGCTGCTCTCGAACGCGCTAAAGCATGCCTTTCCTGAGCAACAGAACGGCCAGATCACGATTGATTTATCCCTTTCGTTGGACAACGAAGTCAACCTAATTGTTTCCGACGATGGGGTGGGCATTCCCGATGACTTTGATTTTTCAAGATCCAAATCTCTTGGCCTGAATCTGGTGAACGCATTAATCTCCCAAATCAATGGCAGCATTCATTTCGCTGACACCCAAGGAACCAAAGTCGAAGTTTGCTTCCCTGTATTTGACCATCACCAATGATTGATAATCAAAGTTTTCTGTTCCCTATCCCCCCTTCTCCATTAAATCGGAATTGAGGAAGAGGGGATTGAAGCGAGAGAGTGGCGCACTGCGCACCCGTTGGGCGTCCACCCCCGGCTGGTCGATACTGCCCACCACCAGTCCTGCGTACCCTGCTTAAACGGTATCATCATCAACGGTCATCAATATCTGGCTGTTGACCTCCAGGGTCAGCAATTCCCCGGCGCAAGTTGCAGCAATATGGTTGATCTCCCCCATTCCCTTAATCGCCTCACTGACTGCCAGCGATTCCATCCCCAGCAAGCGCAGGTTCAGGTACTCCATGACGCCAATGCCGTATTCTCCCTGGCTGCTGATCAGCAAGACATAATAGTTGTACTGGGTGTCCAACCGACAGATCTCCCCATATCGATCTGGCTCGGGGTCTGCCAATTTACGAACATCCACTTCGACTCGCACATCAAAGAAGTCCACCCCGGCGTTGATCCAGAAGAGGTTTTCTTTGGCCTGGATCATCATGCGGTACCCACCCTGCTCGTAATCCAGCACGCCATCCGACTGGCGATAATGCTCCTAGCCCACTCGGCGCATGTTCTATATTCTTGTGTTCCCCATCGAAATAACCTATAATCTGATTCGGTCGCTCGATTTTTCACCAAAACTCATCCGAACAACATCCGCAAATAACTTGGCCAGCTGCCAACTGTCAAAGGGAAACCGCCATGTCATTCGAGATCTCGCTTATTCGTCGATCCCATTCGAAGAGCAGGAGATTTCTTACCATATGCGCCCAGGCTCTATGGGTCCTTCTCTTGTTCATTCTGGTCATGGAATTGGCAGATCCGCACCCTACTTTCGCAGCGAGCGAATTCGCGATTGCAACGGTAACGACCAATGCTGCCACAGGGGTTAGCACCTCAGCAGCGACACTCAATGGAACCGTCAACGCCAACAACGAAAGTACAGCCGTAACATTTGAGTATGGATTGGACACTGGCTACGGCACTACTGTCACTGCTGATCAGAGCCCGGTAACGGGGTCAACAGACACTGCGGTGAGCAAAGCCATAACCGGCTTGTCAAACAACACGACTTATCACTACCGGGTAGTGGGTACAAACTCATCGGGTACGGCTAATGGCGCAGATATGACCTTCACCACTGGTACTGGTCCACCCATTGTAACGACTACTGCAGCAACAGGGATTACCGCCACTGGAGCGACGCTCAACGGGATAGTCAACGCAAACAACCAAAGCACAGCCGTAACCTTCGAGTATGGATTGACCGCTGGTTACGGGAGTACTGTGACTGCTGACCAGAGCCCGGTAACTGGAAAAAGCAACACTGTAGTGAGCAAAGCGATTACCGGTTTGTCAAACAACACGACTTATCACTACCGGGTAGTAGGTACGAACACATCGGGCACAGTTAATGGCGCTGATATGACGTTCACCACAGGTACTGCCTCCCCAACTGTTTCGACCAATGCGGCCTCTGGGGTTACCGGTAGCGGTGCGACGCTCAATGGGACCGTCGACGCCAACAACGACTCAACGATCGTAACTTTTGAGTATGGATTGACTACGGGTTACGGCACGATTGTGACCGCTGACCAGAGTCCGGTGACGGGGTCCAGTGACACAGCGGTGAGCAAAGATGTTACTGGATTATTACCACATTCAACGTACCACTACCGGGCTGTGGGAGAAAATGCCTTAGGGAAAGTTTACGGGGATGACGGAACATTTTTCACAGCCACTCCAGAAATAGATGTGCAGGGCAATGGACGGTCCATCTCTGATGGCGACACCAATCCCGAAACGGCTGACCTGACCGACTTTGGGGCTGTCGCTGTTGAGGGGGAAAAGATTGAACACATCTTTCAAATTGAGAACACTGGTAGCAGTGATCTGTCTCTGAGCGGCACACCGAGAGTGAGCATCAGTGGGACCCACGCGGCTGATTTCACCGTGCTCGATACGCCCTATTCACCAATTGGGGCGAACAACAGCACCGACTTCGTCATCCAATACGACCCCAGCGCGACGGGTTTTCGAGAAGCCACGGTCAGCATAGCCAATGACGACAGTGACGAGAACCCATACAATTTCAACATCCAGGGAACCGGCACTACTGCCGCAGGCGTTGATGGAGCAGATGGCGCCTTGCAATTAGGGAGGGTGCGCATCATCATCCCTGGCGGTACGGCCAACGGCCAGCTGGTGATCAAAGAGCTGCCCCTGGGCGCGGCCGCAGGCGAGAACTTCCAACTGGGGAACCGCGTCTACGATATCTACGTCAGCTTCGACCCGGCCATCGAGATCTGTCTTAAGCCTTCTGCGGCCGATCTTCAGGGAGCAGGAAATAACCAGGACCTGCTGACCATCATGCACAAGCACGGCAACAGCGACTGGGTGCCGCTGAATACCTATCCCAAGAATGGCGAAGTCTGCGCCATGGTCAGCAAGCTGAGCCTGTTCGGCCTGGGGGTTCCCAACATGCCTGAGACCGGCTTCGCTCCCGATGTGCACAGCGATTTCTCTGAAGCCCAGACGGAGAATGCCTATCAAGAATATGGCGATATGAAGCTGGCGATCCCCGAGCTGGACGTGGAACTGCCCATCGTGGGCGTGCCCCTGACAGCCCGAGGATGGGATGTCAGTTGGCTGGATGATCAGGCCGGTTATCTCTACGGCACGGCCTTCCCCACCTGGGCGGGCAATACGGCCATCACCGCCCATGTTTGGGACAGAGACAACAATCCTGGCCCCTTCGTGGATCTGCACACCCTACAGCACGGCGACCGGGTCCAGATCCACGCCTGGGGGCAGACCTACACCTACGAGGTGCGCGAGATCATGCAAGTGAAACCCGATGATCTGCGCGCCCTACCTCAGGATATTTACGACGTGCTGACCCTGATCACCTGCCAGGGTTTCGATGAAACCAGCGGAGAGTATGATTGGCGCATCGCAGTGCGAGCGGTTTTGTTAGATGTAAAAGCGGAATAAGATGATCCTTGCCACGGCTTAAAAAGTCTTCGACGACAAGTCGTCCGCCGGTTGAGTGCGCTCCGAAACTAGCTGAGAAGCGTGTATCGAAACCCAGAACGGCGCGAACTTGATTTCGATATGCCCTGCGGGCTACT
>CAYQQX010000209.1:0-7154 GCA_964419495.1 uncultured Anaerolineales bacterium | reverse complement strand
TGCTTGCTCCTTTTATTTTGTAAAGGTGCTGTTTAGTTCAAATTGAACCATGCCCTAATTTCATTCCATATTTCCAAATACGGTATCCAGGGGAGCACTCCAACCGCGTCAACACACTAAAGTATTTTACGACATTTATTGCCCGATATATCTATTGACACATTGAACTTACGCTTTTGATCAATTGCTCATTTGATGTGACATTCAGTCCCGTTCCTTGTGACATGGGTCACTAACTGGCTGTATTGGAGAATGCTACTATATCCACACATCAATATATTCGGTTATACGAATAAGGTTATATCGCAATGACTGCTCACCCGCACATGGATCATCGACACCGTCTAAGCAGGTTGAGCAGTTCCCTTGTCAGTAAAGGTAATAATCTATGGATAAAACTACCCTAACCCAAGAAGTAAACCAACTGCATGCAGAGATATGCTCTGCATTGGCTGATCCTCGGCGAATCTTGATGCTCTATACTCTGCATGAATGCCCCCGTAACGTCAGCGATTTAGCGGAGGAAATTGGCATCAGTCAACCCGCCACATCTCGCCATCTCAAGATCCTGCGACAGCGCGGCCTGGTTAGCGCTACGCGCAAAGGTTCCAGCGTCGAATACGCCCTTATCGACGAGCGCCTCATCCAGGCGTTGGACTTACTGCGGGTCGTACTCTACAACCGCTTGACACAACGCGCCAATCTTATCGAAGAAGCAGCTAATTATTCAGAACGGTAAATGCTATGAAAAATTTCAAACACATCTGGGCACTTGGGTTGATCGTTACCCTGGCGTTGATCATCGTGCCCATCATTGTTTTCACATCACCAGGGGATGCCAAACCCATAGACGATCCCTGGGCAAGTGTCCCTCTTCATGTCCCTCATACTGACCACAGTGATATCGTCCAGGGCCCCTTCGAGACAGGCTCCGATGTAACCAAATCTTGCATCGAATGCCACGAAGATGCCGGAACTCAGGTGATGGCAACCGCCCATTGGACCTGGGAAAGTCAACCATACAACCTGGAAGGTCGCGATGGCCCTGTCACCGTGGGCAAGAAAAACGCCATCAACAATTTCTGCATCGGTATTCAAGGAAATTGGGAGGGCTGCACATCGTGTCACGCAGGTTATGGCTGGGACGATGCCAACTTCGATTTCTCCAACCAGGAGAATATCGACTGCCTGGTTTGTCACGATAATTCGGGTATCTATGTTAAGGGCAAAGCTGGCTATCCTGTTGAAGGTGTTGATCTTCTAGCCGCAGCGCAAAGCGTGGCCATGCCTACGCGTGAAAATTGCGGCGGCTGTCACTTTAACGGCGGCGGTGGAAACGCGGTCAAACACGGCGACCTCGACGAAACCCTCTACTTCCCCCCATCTAACGTCGATATCCACATGGGCGAACACGATTTCCTGTGCACCGACTGCCACCAAACAGAAGAACACAACGTCAAAGGGCGTTCGATCTCAGTCAGCCTGGATAACGAAAACCAGGTTTACTGCACCGATTGCCACAACGAGAACCTGCATACCGATGAGCGCATCAATTCCCATATCGCCACGGTGGCCTGTCAAACTTGCCACATCCCCGCTGCAGCCACGCGCGACGAAACAAAAATGTATTGGGACTGGTCTACTGCTGGCAGCGATGAGATCGAGGAAAGTGTACACACGTATCTGAAGATCAAGGGCAGCTTTGTCTACGAGGGCAATTTCGAGCCGACATACGGCTGGTATAACGGCACAGCCAGCAGGTATATCCTCGGGGATACCATGGACCCAACACAAACCACGCCCATCAACCTGCCTAAAGGCGATATCCATGATCCAAGCGCAAAAATCTGGCCTTTCAAAGTGCATATCGCCAATCAGCCCTATGATGCCGTCAACAATATCCTTTTGCAACCTGTGACCTATGGGGAAGGAGGCTTCTGGCAAGATTTCGATTGGAATAAAGCCCTGGAACTCGGTTCCGATATCGTAGGCCTGGAATACAGCGGCGAGTACGACTTTGCAGAGACTGAAATGTACTGGCCCACTACGCATATGGTACGACCCGCCGAAGATGCCTTGAGCTGCGATCACTGCCACGGGCCTGAAGGGCGCATGGATTGGGAAGCCTTGGGTTACTACGGCGACCCTATCGATTGGGGCGGACGTTTCCGTTCCAACAGCTACCAACCATAATTTGGGGAATTCGCCATGCACAACAAAATGAAAAACTCATCTCAATTATCCCAACGCCTGCTCTATACCGGCTTGGCGTTGATCATCCTGGTTGCCGCGGGATTTCTAACCCGCAGCATTGTCCAGGCCAAGCAACCTTCAATCAGTGAGAGGCAAATCTCAACGATTCACCCCACATTTCCGCTCTTAGATGAGAGTGGTGAAAACGTACTGGATACCGGCAAACCGGTGTCGACAATGAATACCTGTGGTGCCTGCCACGACACCGCCTTCATCGAAGGGCACAGCTTCCATGCCAGCGCGGGGTTCGACGAAGTTACGAACCCTGGTGAAGCATCCAGCGGTCGTGCCTGGGATACCAGCCCTGGCTTCTTTGGCAAATGGAACCCCATTGCATACCGATATCTCTCTCCTGTTGGAGATCAAAATATTGATTTGACACTCCCGGAGTGGATTCAAACCCTGGGTGTCCGCCACGTGGGAGGCGGGCCTGCCATTTATGCCCGTACTGGAGAGCGGCTGACCGACCTCGTTGCTGATCCTGGAAACCCCGAAGCCAGCATTGTCGATCCAGAAACAGGCGAACTGATCCCCTGGGATTGGGCTAAATCTGGTGTTGTAGAAATGAACTGTTTCCTCTGTCATACCCCCAACCCAGATAATCAAGCCCGTACAGAAGCTTTGCATCAAGGGTATTTTGGCTGGGCGAACACCGCCACCCTGCTCAATTCAGGCATCGTAGAAGGAAGCGCAAATTCATATCAATGGAACCAGGATGCCTTCACCCCCGAAGGGGAATTGGCGGCTGAGTTCATTAAGATCCAAGACCCAACCAACGATAATTGTGGCATGTGTCATGGTCTGGTGCATGATGATGTAGAAGATCCGCTGGTAACACTCGGCTGTTCAGCTGAACGTTGGAGCACCATCACCACTGGACAGATCGTTTCACCGCAAAAATTATCCGACAGCGGCATGAACCTATCAAACAAAGATGAACTAGATCGCAGTTGGGATGTACATGCCGAACGGCTGCTTAAATGCACCGATTGCCATTACTCACTCAACAACCCGCTCTATTATCAGGAATCTGAGAGTACCCGTCCGGAACACCTGACCTTCGACCCCAGGCGCCTGGAGATCGGCGAATATTTAAAAAAACCCCTGCACCAGTTCGCCCGTGGGGACAGTGCCCAAAGCACCGTTGCTGGAGAACTCAAAGATACCATGCGTCGCTGCGATTCTTGCCACAGCACGGACAGCACGCACACTTGGCTGCCCTACAAAGACCGCCACTTCGACACTCTGAGCTGCGAAAGCTGCCACATCCCGCAGATGTACTCCTCTGCCAACATGGTCCAGGATTGGACCGTGGTCACCCTGGAAGGCACTGCCAACACGCAATGCCGGGGCATAGACGGCGAAAGCACCAGCGTAAGTTCGCTGATCAGCGGGTATGAACCCGTCCTACTGCCCAGCCAGAATCTGGCTGGCGAAACCATATTGGCCCCCCATAACCTAATCACCAGTTGGTTCTGGATTTATGGCGATCCCCCTCGCCCAGTACGCCAGGCAGATTTACAAGCCGCGTACATAGAGAATGGTGAATATCACCCCGGCATCGTCCTGCGCTTTGACGAGAACGGCGATGGGACCATTGAGAAATCCGAACTAATAATCGATACGCCAGAAAAAGAGCAGTTCGTCAAAGATCGCCTCAGCCACTTGGGTCTGGGCAACCCGCGTATCGTTGGGGAAGTGCAGCCATACAGCATCAACCACGACGTGGCTACAGGTGAATGGGCGCTGAAAGATTGCCAGGCATGCCACGGCGGCGAATCGCGTGTCACGCAGCCTATCCAATTATCAGACCATACACCCGCCGGCGTGATACCTGAGTTCGTGGCTGACAGCAACATCATCACCAGCGGCGAATTCATCAACATGGAAGATGGCGCCCTTTATTACCAACCACAACCCGAGGCTGAAAACCTGTACATTCTTGGTCACGACAACGTTGAATGGATCGACCTGGCCGGTTCGATCATTTTCGTTGGCGTTCTCATCGGTATTACCGCCCATGGCGGCCTAAGGGTCTATGCCTCGCTGCGCAGACCTGCCCACGAAACCAAGATCGAAACGGTATATATGTACAGTGTCTATGAGCGTTTGTGGCACTGGCTGCAGACCTTCGCCATCGTATTGCTGCTCTTTACCGGTTTAGTCATCCACAAACCAGATACCTTTGGAATCTTCAGCTTCCGCGGCGTAGTACTGGTGCATAATGTCCTGGCAGCAATCTTGGCCACGAATGCCTTCCTATCGCTGTTCTTTCACCTGGCCAGCGGCGAGATCCAGCAGTATATTCCCCGGCCGCGCGGCTTCTTCGATCAGACCTTTACGCAAGCGAAATTCTACCTACAAGGCATCTTCAAAGGAGAAGAACATCCCTTCGAAAAGACACCTGGTAAGAAACTCAACCCACTACAGCAGATCACTTATGTGGCAATTCTCAACGTGCTATTGCCGCTACAAGGTATCACAGGCATTCTGATCTGGGGCGTTCAGCGCTGGCCCCAATGGGCTGATCGACTGGGAGGGCTGCCGTTCCTGGCACCTTTCCACACCCTGATCGCCTGGTTATTCGCCGCCTTCATCGTGATGCACGTTTATCTCACCACCACCGGCCATACTCCCATGGCCAGCATCAAGGCCATGATCATGGGCTGGGATGAACTCGAGGTTCACCAATCAGATGAAGAATAGGATCAGTGTAAGCTCGCAATAAATCACCGCAGAGACACAGAGTACACGGAGCAAAAAATTAGTTAAGGCAAATTTATTTGAAGAATGATCAATCATAAATTCTCTCAAACAACAATTTTCTCTGCGGTCTTTGCGTCTTCGCGGTAAAAAGGATTAAAAATGACTACAGCAACTCAAACTACAGGAAAAACAGGGTTTTTCAAGAAGCTTTTCAGTCGTGAGAGCAAACCTTACGCCAATGCCTACCTGGGCGGTGTGCTCTTAGGCCTGGTGCTCTTTACATCCTATCTCATCACTGGCAATGGCTTGGGAGCCTCCGGCGGTCTCAGCCGCTATGTGGTCTTCATTGAAGATCTGATCGCTCCCGGCCATGTCGACCGGGTACCCTACCTGATCAAAATGGCTGGCGGCCAGCGCAACCCGCTGGATAGCTGGATCGTTATGGTCAGTACCGGTGTGATCCTTGGTGGTTTCGTCTCTGGCCTGATCAACGGGCGCACGAAATTCGAGACCAATAAAGGCCCTAATATCTCCAACCGTACGCGCTGGTTCTTCGCCTTCGTGGGCGGCACGCTCTTCACCTATGGAGCGCGCATGGCGCGAGGATGCACATCCGGGCAAGCTCTTTCGGGTGGTGCAACCCTCTCGGCGGGCAGTTGGGCGGTTATGTTCGCCATATTCGGCGGCGCATATGCGCTTGCGTATTGCGTGCGCAAGCTTTGGAATTAACAGGAGGCTGAAATGATTCCTTTTCCTCTACCTCTTGATGCAATTTTCATAAAATTTGGCGTCTACCTAATCTTCTTGGGTATCGGCTTTCTCTTCGGATTTGTGTTGGAGACTTCGGGCTTCAACCACTCCCCCACTCTGGCAGCCCAGTTTTATTTCAAAGACCTGCGCGTCTTCAAAGTATTCTTCACTGCGATCGTGGTGGCCATGCTGTTGATCTTCGCCGCCTCAGCCATCGGTTTGTTGGATTACAACCTGATCTGGGTGAACCCCACCTATCTATGGTCTGGGATCGTTGGTGGTTTGATTATGGGTGTTGGATTCATCCTGGGTGGATTCTGCCCAGGAACATCGCTTGTTGCCCTAGCCACATTGAAGATTGACGGAATTTTCTTTGTGTTGGGAGGCCTGTTCGGCGTTTTCCTGTTCGGAGAGACGGTCGACAAATTCACCTATTTCTTCAACACCAGCGGATATTTCGGACGGGTGACGTTGATGGATGTCTTCAATCTGCCAACGGGCGTGGTTGTCATCCTGGTTACCTTGATGGCCATTTTCATGCTGTGGGGTGGCGAACAGCTGGAGCGTATCTTCGGCGGAAAAGATCCCAAGAAAGCGTCCAAAGCTCGCTACGTCGGTGCGGCAATCTTCGTTGTATTGGCCGTTACCATCGCCTTCATCGGGCAGCCCACCACCACAGACCGATGGGATCGACTAGCAACTGAAAAACAAGCCGCTCTCGATGCGCGCGAATTCCAAATTCATCCAGGCGAGCTTCTCGACACCATTCATGATGCCAAACTCAACCTGGTGATGTTAGACGTACGCAGTGAGGCCGACTACAACCTCTTCCACTTGCTTGATGCTGAGAACGTAACCCTGACAGAGATTCCCGATCATATCGATGAATATATCGCTCAGCCAGCCAATACGCTGTTCGTACTGATGAGCAACGATGAAACCGCAGCAACTGAGGCCTGGAAGATCATGGTGGCCGAATCAGTGCCTAATGTGTATATCCTGGAGGGCGGTATCAACAATTGGCTAGATATCTTCACTACGGATTTCGAGGGCGAATACTGCGCTAGCGGGAAAGAAGGTACTGATGATGAACTGCGTTATGAATTCAGCGCTGCTCTAGGATCTGGCTGTCCCGCTGCGTATCCCAACCACGAACTTGTCCACGAGATGGAGTTCGAAAAGAAGATCAAAATGGAGCTGAAACGCGCTCCATCGGGTGGGGGTTGTGGATAAATTAAAATACAAGAATTACAATCTCCCAAGATAGAAGAAAGCCCCGGCATAAGTGTAGTACCGGGGCTTTTCCTGTTTTAATTTCCTATTCACATGAATACACTAACGAGAGTAAAAAATCAGAGACAAATCTACTTGACCTGAAGAGGGTTATTCTTTATAGGAGGTGTGCAAAAATAAGATCCCATTTTTGAAATGGTCTGGAAGAATCG
>CAYQQX010000208.1:0-7205 GCA_964419495.1 uncultured Anaerolineales bacterium | reverse complement strand
GAAATGTCTTAGCTTACCCTGCTATCTGCTAATGTGCAAATGGACAAAGTCCAGCAAAGAAGTCGATTAAAAACGAAGAGTGGAGCCGTTTCCAGGCGCCACTCTTTCATTTATAATTCTTGTGCCAAAGGTGGGAATCGAACCCACACTCCCGAAGGAACACGAGTTTGAGTCGTGCGCGTCTGCCAGTTCCGCCACTTTGGCGATACCCTTTTGGGTGGACGAATTTTAACGAAAGAAGTTCATCAGGTCAAGGACGAAATATCTTTGGAGAAATTTATGCAGATAATCAATCATTATTCGATGTTGTTCAGCGCTGTTTTTATCTTGGGAATAACAGCATTTTTCCTGCTGCGGGATGGATTTGCACCAAAAGATGGCATTATTTTGATTGTAGTCATAGTTGCATTGATTGGGGGATGGCTGCTATTGCGCCCAAAGAAGGGATTTGCCGAGGGGCAGACTCAGTTCAAGACCGAATTAGGTCAGGGACGTGCCACGCTTTTTGAATTGCAATCTCCCTACTGATTTGCCTGTGCTGCTGCAAAACCCATCGTGGATGGGCTTGAAAAAGAATTTCCAGATCAATTAGAGATTATCCGAGTTGATGTGCAATCTGATTTAGGGAATGAGCTTGCCCGTGAATATGGTTCATTTACTCCCACATTTGTCTTATTCGATCCGCAGGGTGAAGAGTTGTGGCGCGTTATCGGCAGCTTGGATGCAGAGAGAGTCCGACAATCCCTTACCCCATGAGAAAAACTATGAACGAAAACTTATTTAGCAGTGAACGCCTCTTTTTGAGGGCTTTCAAGCCTGATGATGTTTCAGAATTACACGCTTACCTTAATCATCCCTCGTTGACGGGACGACGTTATATTCCTAGGAGCCTCTCTCATGAATTACCGCTGTCATTGGCTCAGGTGGAGAGCATAATAGAAAAATGGGTTAAAGGCGAGAAACAATTTCATCTGGCCGTGGTTTCCATCGGTAATGACAAAGTCATTGGCCATGTCAACTGTGATTGGAACTGGGATCCACACTGCCCGCATCTTTCATTGGTAATTGCGCCTGATTATCAACGTCAGGGATATGGCAGTGAGACATTGGACTTGTTGCTGCGTTACCTCTTCGAGAATTCGCAAGCCCACAACATATTTGGAGGCATGAGTGATTGGAATGATTCCGCACGTGGATTTGCGAGGAAACATGGATTTTCAGAAAATGGAATGATGCGCCGAGTGGGGTATAAGAATGGCGAGTTTTTCAATTGGATTGGTGTGGACATCCTGCGCCCTGAGTGGCGGGCTTTGGAAGGAGTGTAATCATGGCCTTGGAAGGAAAAAATGTGATTTTGCGTGAACAGCGCCCCGAGGATTTACAATTCCTGGCAGATTTGCGCAATGACCTGGAGACCCAGGCCTGGAGTAAGACTCTGCCTCCTGATTACACCCATAGAATGTTTCTCACCCAATTCGAGCAGCGTGAATTCTCCTATGATCGGAATGATGGGCGTTTCATCATTGAAAACAAAGAATCTGGCGAAAGTGTTGGCTATATCAGCTACACCGGCTTGGAACTGCGTTGGGATGTCACCATTGGGATCATGATTGCAAAAGCGTTTTGGGGAACCGGTGCGGCGGTTGATGCGCAGAAAACGTTATTGCGTTTCTTATTTGAAGAACAAGGTGTGCGGGTTGTCCGTTTATGGACGCACACTGGAAATCCACGGGCCATTGGAGCGGCAGAGAAAATGGGCTTCAAACTGTCTTACCGACAGCGAGAATCGATATTCAAGGGGGGAAGGCTGCATGATAATGTCAGCATGGATATGTTGCGGGAAGAGTATTACGAGCTACACCCAGAACTAGAGGATAATTTGCCGTCCTTATAAAGCTATTGCCAGACTTTAAATTTGAGGTAAAATCCTCCGCCGTATGTCAAATGTAGGGACGTACTCCAGTGCGTCCCTTTTTGTATGTCTGTAGGATAAGAAAAAAATGAAACTCGGTATTATCGGTTTGGCCCAGTCTGGCAAGACTACCATCTTCAACGCATTGACGCGCGGCGATCACCCTGTGACGATGAGCGGTGGTCGCTTCGAAGTACACACCGCCGTTGTTGATGTCCCTGATCCGCGCGTAGACGATCTTTCCAAACTATTCAACCCCAAGAAAACCACCTACGCCAAAGTGGCCTATGCGGACATCGCCGGTTTAGAGGGATCAGCAAGTGGAGAAATCTCTGGCCCGCTGTTGTCCCAACTCTCCCAAATGGATGGGTTCATCCACGTGGTGCGCTGTTTTGATGATCCCAATACTCCCCATGCGATGCATAGTGTTGATCCTCAAAGGGATATCAATGCCATGGAAAGCGAATTCATTCTCAACGATCTTATTCAGGTTGAGAAGAAACTGGAACGCCTTGCCGAAGAATTGGAGCGAAACAGTAGGGACAAAACAGAAGTCAAACGTGAAATGACCCTCTTTGAGCGAATGCAGGAATTTCTCAACGATGAGAATTCTCTCCGAAGCATGGAATTTACATCAGATGAAGAAAAGATCATCTCAGGATATGGCTTTCTTTCACTAAAGGACATGTTGATTGTGCTCAACTTGGGTGAAGAGCAGGAAATCCCAGAAATTGAATATCCCTGCCAAAGTTGTGTGGTTTCGTTGCGAGGACGCTTAGAGATGGAAATCTCTCAACTACCCCTGCAAGATGCTCAGATTTTTATGGAAGAGTACAACATTAGCGAACCCAGTCTGAATCGCATGATTCGAAGTTCATATGACTTGATGCGTTTACAGTCTTTCTTTACCGTAGGTGAAGACGAGGTGCGTGCTTGGACTGTACACCGCGGAGCTGCTGCTCCTGAAGCTGCAGGCGTGATCCACAGCGATCTTCAAAAGGGCTTTATCCGCGCTGAAGTGGTTCCCTATAAGGATCTACTTTCTTTGGGCAGCATGCCAGAAGCGCGCTCGAAAGGCAAACTGCGCCTGGAAGGCAAAGATTACCTTGTTAGAGACGGCGATATCATGCACGTGAGATTTAATGTCTAGGTAGTGTTGACATTTCTGACAGTTTCTAGAGAAACAAGCGCGATTCGAAAACAGCTTGTTCTAGAGAGAAATCCCCAAATGTCAACACGGCCTAAATAGATGAATGCGGTTGCTCGAAATTGAAGTGAGCAGCCGTATTTTTATATGAACCTGTCTCAATGTGAGGAAGTAATCCTTATCGAGTATAATTCCCATCGTTTCGCCAAAAACAAATAAAGGAAAAATTACCCAATGAGTGAATACAAATTATCCCCCTGGAGCCTAAAGGATTTATTCCCTTCCCATGATGGGCCGGAAATCGAAGCAGCCTTCAAGGACCTGGAAGCTAAGGCCGATGAATTCGAGTCTTTTCGCGATAAGTTGACCCCCGAAATTGACTTCGAGGATTTCATGGACGCCATCAAGGCCTTGGAAGAAGCCACCGAGGCGGCATACAATTTATATGCTTATCCGAGCTTGTGGTTTTCCGCTGATACACAGAGTCAGGATGCGCAGGCGTTATATGCCCGGGTACAGCAATTCATGGCCAAGCTGCAAAACCAAACCTTATTCTTCTCATTGTGGTGGAAAAACTTGGATGTTGAAGTGGCTGAGAAGTTGATGTCTATCTCGGATGGTTACACCTACTGGCTTGAGGAAATGCGTCATTACAAGCCTCACATCCTCAGCGAGCCTGAAGAGAAGATCGTCAATATCAAGGATGTCACCGGCTCCCAGGCTTTGGTAACTTTGTATGATGCTATCACCAATCGCTATGTTTTCAAACTCGAAGTCGATGGCGAAGTTAAAGAAATGACTCGCGGCGAATTAACCACCTATGTTCAAGGTGCTGATGCTGATCTTCGTGAAGCTGCTTATCAAGAGATGTACAAAGTTTATGGCGACGACGGCCCCATTCTGGGTCAGATGTACCAGACACTGATCCGTGACTGGCGTGCAGAAAATATTGAACTGCGCAGTTACGAAACTCCAATTTCGGTGAGAAATTTGGTTAATGATGTTCCCGATGATGTTGCCAAAACTCTCATGGACGTTTGCGAAGCCAACGCCGATGTTTTCCAGCGCTATTTCAAGATCAAGGCCGAATGGCTGGGTGTGGATAAGCTGCGCCGCTATGATATCTATGCTCCCGTTGTCGAGGCTGATAAAAGTTACGAGTACGATGAAGCAGTCAAACTGACTTTGAGTGCCTTTGAAGATTTCGAACCCCGTATTGCTGAATTGGCCAAGAAAGTTTTTGAAGATGACCATATGGACAGCGAAGTTCGCAAAGGCAAACAGAGCGGCGCCTTTTGTGCATCGACCATCCCTGGTCATACTCCTTACGTCAAAGTGAATTATCAGGGCAAGATCAGCGACGTCGGAACCATTGCCCACGAATTAGGTCATGCTATTCATGCCATGCTGGCATTTGACCATAATGTGTTTGCCTTCCATTCATCGCTGCCAATGGCTGAGAACGCATCGACTTTCGCGGAGATGCTGCTAATTGATCGCTTGCTCGAGATTGAGGATGATCCCGCGGTGCGCCGAGACATCCTTTTCCGTCAGGTGGATGACGCCTATGCCACTATTATGCGCCAGACTTTCTTCGCCATGTTTGAAGTAACTGCACATGGTCTGGTTGCCGAAGGCGCCACCATTGACCAGCTTTCAGATGCTTACTATGAAAATCTGGAAAAACAATTTGGTGATGCGGTTGAACTAAGTGACGATTTCAAATGGGAGTGGGTCTCGATCCCTCACTTCTTCCACGTTCCCTTCTACGTTTACGCTTATGCCTTTGGACAACTGCTGGTGCTTTCGTTATACAAACAGTTCAAAGCCGAGGGCGATAGCTTCAAGCCGCGCTACATTAAGATTCTTGAGGCGGGTGGATCAGCCTCCCCAGCAGACATTTGTGCTGAGGCCGGTTTGGACATCACCAAGGCCGAGTTCTGGCAGGGTGGCTTTGATGTGATCAAAGAAATGGTTGAGCAGTTGGAAGCTATTCCAGTCGACTAGAATTTCCTGGTTTCAGATGTAAGTCCCGCCAGTTCAATAACCCGGCGGGACTTTTTATATTTTCTTATAGATTTACAGAAACCGCAGATGTACGCGGATGAACACAGATACAAGATGAAATCTGTGTTCATCTTTAAAATCAGCGTTTATACGCGTTCCATTTTTAATCTGGTGAAATATCGGACATTAAATCAAGAAATTTCTCGCAATTGCAAATCGGAATAGGCCACCACTGTGTTTGGTTTATCACTTCCCGGGGAAATGACCACACGGATTAGCCCAGACGGAAAGCGGTCATCTCGCAACGAAGTTGCCAACACGCCATTCAAATAGACGCGAATTTGATTTCCTCGCATAATAACTCGCAAGCGGTTCGGATACCCCATTTCAGTTCGCAATTTAGGGTGAGTGGTCCAACTCATCAGCGTGTCACCCCACTCTTTCTCCTTATGCCAGCCAACCTGGAATGTGCCTTGCGCTGAGATGCGGAATACATAATCCCCTTCGTCGCCGTAGCGCAATTCAAATCCAGCGCTTATTTGCTCATATTTGCCTTTGATGAAGCGGATCGTCACACCAATGTCAAAATCGTCAAAGGGCCCAGGGGTACGAATAACGGGATATATGACATCGTCAGGTGCGTAATCGGCCCAAAGCTCAGGGCCTTCATCGTCCTTGAATTCGACTTTATCTTCATAGGAGATTATCCAACCCGGTACCTCGGGATCGCGAAAATCAGCCCCCAGAATCAGATCGCCTAATTCTGGTTGAGGGGTCATCGTTGAGGGCACGCGGAAAGATGTGCCACAATATTCGCAGCTCACTACCGCGCCTTTAGGTCGATCAACAGCCAGGATCGCGCCGCAATTTACACAGTTCAATTCTGTCAGTGGACTCATACGCTTATTTTACTGCATTGATGAAATCAGCCAACATACCGTAGGCCGTGGTTTGAGGACTGGGATCAGTCTCAATCAGAGATAATTTTCCGAGCACGTCAGTTTCGAACTCAACAATCGAAGTTGTGCCCATGACCCCATAAAGGGGAGAATCGATGCCTACCTTTAGGGGTGCCACCCGTGCCCGAACTCTGTCTTGTTCCCGAATGGCTTCACAAACTAATTTCCAGCGCTTTCCTTCAGCCTTGGCCTGAGCAATATCTTCAAGAGAAATGCTGCCAATTCCTGTGCGATCAACATCCTCAGGTTTGAGGGGGATGCCCATCAGTACCGTTGCCAGCGCACAGATTTTGATCGCTGCATCCCAGCCGTCAATATCACCACTGGGGTCAGTCTCCGCAATACCAATCGATTGAGCGTAGGCCACAGCTTCTTCGAAACTCTGACCCTCCTCCATCAGTGACAACAGTAGGTTCGTAGTAGAGTTGAGCACCCCGCGGAAAGATTTCAAGTTTGCCACGGGCAACGCTTCTCGGAATAGCGCAAAGACCGGTGCGCCATCCATCACAGATGACTCAAATAAGAATTTGCGCCCCTTAGAAACAGCCAATGCGCTCAGTTCGCGGTATGCATGTACCACTGGTCCTTTGATTGCGCTCACTACATGCATCCCCGATTCCAGGGCCGAACGTGTCAAATCCACCGCAGGTTGGCCGCTCTCGTAGTTGACGGGGATGGACTCAAAGAGCAGGTCAGCAGCACACTTATTGATGAAAACGTCTTGATCTGATTTTTGAGAGAGGGATTCCCCAGCAATTATTTTCTTTAAAGTATTGGACAGATCAATGCCATTGGGATCAATAACCATGCCGTGAGTGCCAGTTGCAATGCCAGTCACCGAATAGGTAATGTCATGTTGGGTTTGCATCTCCGTCTGTTTGCTGAGCAGTAATTCTGCCAGAGCTTTGCCCACATTGCCAAAACCTAGGAAAGCCAGCTTGTAATGAGTCATGATTTCTCCTGATTGTTGATCAATTTCGCGCAGTTTTAGATTGTTCTGTCGTCATATAAGCAGAATATCATTTCAAAAGGAGTATTGTATTATGAAAAGACCATGGCTTGCCGCATTATTAAACTTCTTCCTTATGGGTGCCGGGACCCTCCATAATGGGAAACGCAAAGCCCTCGGAATCGGCCTAACGATCGGTGCATTGGTATTGACCTGGATCGAGTTCCAGGG
>CAYQQX010000207.1:0-7256 GCA_964419495.1 uncultured Anaerolineales bacterium | reverse complement strand
GGGACAGCCCCACCCCCAAATGTGGAACCTTACCACGGCGATTCCTAGAGACCCAACATTGGCTTAGAAAACCCACACGGTTTATACAGTTATAATGGGGCTGCAAAAATATTCTGCGATATGGAGTGATTAAATGGTTTCTAAAAATATGCCGCTGGCTATTGTTGGAATGGCCTGTCGTTTTCCTGGTGGCGTCAAGGATGTTGCCTCATATTGGGAATTGCTGATTCATAGGCGTTCAGGCATTGTAGAGATCCCCCCAGATCGCTGGGATTGGCGGAAATTTTATCACCCCAACCCAGAGGTTCCGGGGTATATGACAACGAAGTGGGGGGGATTTATTGATGAGTATAAAAGCTTTGATCCGTCCTTTTTTGGCATTTCTCCCAGAGAAGCGAACCAGATGGACCCGCAGCAGCGCTGGCTGTTGGAAACCAGTTGGGAAGCATTTGAAGACGCCGGCTTGGTTCCCCAAAGGCTAAAGGACAGACGGGTGGGCGTGTTTGTGGGCATTTCATCTCATGATTATGTTGATGTTCAGCGCAATGAAAACAATACCTCCGATGCCCATACCGGCACTGGTAATGCGCTAAGTGTTGCAGCCAATCGGTTATCCTATTTTTATGATTTCCAGGGACCGAGTATGGCCGTGGATACGGCCTGTTCATCTTCGTTGACAGCCGTTTACCTGGCCTGCCAGAGTATTTGGGGTGGAGATGCCAGCATAGCCGTGGTCGGGGGGACAAATAATTTACTTCACCCAGCTATATACATCAGTTTCAGCAAAGCTTCGATGTTATCGCCAGATGGCAGGTGTTTCACTTTCGATCATCGCGCCAATGGCTATGTGCGCGGTGAAGGGGTAGGCGTGGTGATCATAAAACCGTTGGCAGAAGCGCAAGCGGATAACGACCGGGTCTATGCGGTGATCCGGTCCGCAGTAGCCAATCAGGATGGGCGTTCTTCCTCACTCACCGTACCATCCCAAGCCTCCCAGGAAGCGATGCTGCGCAATGCCTATCGTGATGCCGGAGTGGATCCCAGCCAAATTTCATATATTGAAACCCATGGGACCGGTACCCCGGTAGGAGACCCCATCGAAGCGCGGGCCTTAGGGAATGTGGCGGGAGTGGACCGCCAGGAACCCTGCTTAATTGGATCGGTGAAAACCAATATTGGGCACCTGGAGGCTGCGGCTGGAATGGCCGGATTGATCAAAGGGGCTTTGGTTTTGCACCATCAGACCATTCCTGCCCACTTGAATTTTGAACGCCCCAATCCCAATATCCCGTTCGATGAACTAGGTTTGAAAGTCGTTTGCGAAAAGACATCCCTACCCAAGTTTGGTGGGCATTCACCAGTTGTCGGGATCAACTCCTTTGGGTTTGGTGGTGCCAACGCGCACATTGTGCTGGAAGCCCCCCCAGAGCAAACTGATGAGGGATTTCTAGAAACTGAAGCAAATCGACCCTATCTATTGGGGATTTCGGCTCAAGATGAGACCGGCCTAAAAAAACAGGCTGAGGTTTACCATCAATATCTTCTCAGGACAGATGAAAATATAGCAGACATCACTGCCATCGCCGGGGCACGCCGCACACATCATAATCAGCGTCTGGCTGTGATCGGCAAGGATAAATATGAGCTGTGCGCTCGGCTGCTCGATTATCTGAATGGCGAACCCAACCAACCGGGAATTGTCGCTGGGCAGCCTGGCTCCCAAGATTCAGACTTAGTATTCGTTTTTACCGGTCAAGGCTCACAATGGTGGGGGATGGGGAGGCAACTTCTTCAGCGGGAGCCATGCTTCCGTCGAACGGTCGAGGCGGTGGATGCGATCTTCCAATCCTTGAGTGGGTGGTCGATCATTGATGAATTGTTATGTGAGGAAGAATTGTCTCGCATCGATGACACCGATGTGATCCAGCCGGCGATATTCGCCATTCAGTTGGGGCTAACCGCACTCTGGGCTGAGTGGGGCATTCATCCTGCAAAGGTTGTTGGACATTCGGTCGGAGAAGTCGCTGCCGCCTATGTGGCAGGGATCTATTCTCTGGAAGATGCCGTCATGATTATTTATCACCGCAGCCGTTTGCAGCACACTACTACCGGGCAAGGCAGTATGGCTGCCGTCGGGTTATCTGCCTCAGATATTCGGGAAATACTTGAGGATCCGCAAGTTGAAATCGGGGCTATCAACAGTTCAAAAATGGTCACACTTACCGGTTGTCCTCAAGATATTGATGCCTTGGCAGCAAAATTAGAGATGAAGGATGTATTTGTCCGGAACCTGCCGATCCAATACGCCTTCCATTCAGCACAGATGGATGGGCTTCGTGAACATTTGCTTGATTCGTTGGCAGGCATTCAACCCCAAGATCAACGAATTCCATTTATCTCAACAGTAACCGGGGATGTAATAGTCGGACAGGCTTTAGATGCTCATTATTGGTTCGAAAATGTGCGCCAGCCAGTGCTATTTGAAAAAGCAATCTGCACATTGACAGACCTTGGTGAGACCCTATTCCTGGAAATAGGCCCGCATCCCGCTTTGCAATACCATATACGTGATGGTCTCACAAATCAAAATAAGGCGGGACAAGTTTTCCATTCCATCCGCCGTAATTTGGATGAATCGCTGTCCCTTTTAAATAACCTGGCTGGATTATATATTCACGGTGCGCCAATAAATTGGCAGGCTGTTAATCAATCCGATAACCGCTTTGTTGATCTCCCTGGTTACACCTGGCAGCACCAACCCTTTGGGGTAACCACTGATGCCCACCGTCGCCAATATCTAGAACCATTCGAACACCCGCTGCTAGGGACGCGTCTACCAGCTCCTCAACCCATCTGGGAATATCGACTCAATCCGCAGATGGTCGCCTATCTCTATGACCATGTCTTATGGGATAGCATAATTTTTCCGGCAGCAGGATATGGCGAAATTGGACTGGCGATTGCCCGCAGTCTTTATCCCAATGAGCCATATGCTGTCCACCAGTTAAAGATTTTGAAAGCCCTCTTTGTCTCTTCAAACAATCTACCCAAAGTGCGAATCAAATTTGATGAGAGCGATAAATCTTTTTATATCTATAGCACCCTAGGAGATCAGAAAAACTGGCAGCTCCACGCCCATGGACAGATATTAAAAATTGAAACTGCCCAACTTTCTGCAATTGATATCGACGAACTTTTAGATGGCATGGAATTCCTCGCTGACCATGACACCTATTACCAGGCATATCAGGACAAAGGATACCAGTTTGGCCCGGAATTCAAACAAATCAATGCAATCTGGGGGAACGAAGATCAATTCCTGACGAAGGTCCAGGTAACTGAGCGAATCCAGCGAGAGGCCCCACTCTACCACTTTCACCCAGTCTACATGGACGCCTGCTTGCAATCGGTCAGCGCAACTGGAGCGATTACAAATCACGCCAGCAGTGAGGAGATTCCCTTTCTGCCAGCAGCTATCGGTCGTATCCGTTTGATTGACACACAACTACCGGCAGAGTTTTGGGTACATACGACAATGAAGTCACATTGCGAAGAAGCGATCTTGGCCGACTTTCTAGCATACGGGGCTGATGGCGAAGTGCTAGCAGAAATTCAAAGTTGCCGTTTTGATCGTATCTTGCAAACCTCACACAGCACATCAGCGGTTCAAATCTATCAGTATCGTTGGGAGAAAAAGCGCCTACAAGCTATTCAAATTCCTGAAAGGGCTGGATTTCCGCCGGTAGCGGATATGCTACAAACTGTCTTGAAAGTGCGCCCTGAAATCCAGCAAACTTACAACATCAACGACTATGTTTTTGAATACCTCCCTGCGGTCGAAATTGCCACCCAAAAACTTATTCAGCAGGTCCTACGTGACCTTGGCTGGGATTATTTGCCAGGCGATGTGGTTGCCATCGATGAACTGATATTGGAGTTAGGCATTATCAATCGTCATCGACCTCTGGCACAGATGATGTTGGAGACATTGGAAAAAATCAATGTTTTGGCGGTTTTGGATAATAATGTTTGGCGAGTAGTAGATCAGTTGATGCCCGCGGATATCGAGCAAGCATTCGACGCCATAATATTAACCTTCCCGTATTCAAAACCGGACATCGTCCTGATAAAAACTGTTGCCAGAAAATTGAAAGATATTTTGCGAGGGCAAGTTGACCCCCTGACGGTGCTCTTTCCCAATGGATCATCCCATTTGCTTAGGGCTTTCTATTCTTCTAATGGACAGGCAGGCAGCTACGAAATGGCTAAGGCTGCTCTGGTACGCGCAATCAAGACTATCCCTCCAGATCGGCCTCTCCGCATACTGGAGTTGGGCGCAGGAACGGGGGCGCTGACCGCTGCAATACTTCCATTGCTTCCGGTTGACCGAACAGAATATACGTTTACGGATATTGGCCCAAAATTTTTGGGGGAAGTGAAACAGCAATTTTCCCATTATCCTTTTATGGAATTCCGTGCTCTTGATTTGACTCGTGCTCCTGCAGAGCAGGGTTTTAATCAACATAGTTTTGATATCGTCCTGGCAGCAAACGTGATCCATGCCATCCCGGACATTCCTAAAGCTCTTGATTTTGTCGCTGAATGCCTGGATTCCAATGGTTTATTTCTTTTTATCGAATTCACCAGTTCGCTGCTGGCCTATAATATGATCTTCGGATTGTTCGAAGAGTGGTGGCACTATGATAAAGTGGGTGACAAGTTTAGATTGATTTTGAAAGACAGCGATCATTGGCAGAAATTGCTGCGAGAGCATGGATATCAACAAGTTTCCAGCTATGGACTCACGGCAGAAGGCAGCGAGGATATCTTATCGACTCTGGTTGCAATTACATCTGAAGTTGATAAAAAAACAACGGTAAAAGAGAATTCCGAGGTTTATCTTATTTTTGCCGATCAGGGTGGAATCTGTTCAACAGTGGGTGATCGCCTGCCACTATCCGGTGGACGGGTGGTTTATGGTGAGGGTGCTCTTGATGATTTGTTGATGAAGCAGAAGCCAACCGTGATCATCCACGGTTTGATGCTCGATCATCCATCAGCGGATCATCTTTCTATCAAACAACTCCTTAGCTTGCAAGAAACGGGAGTGATGCATGCCTTAAAATTGATCCATGCGGTAGATGCTGCCCAATTACCGCGACCGCCTCGTTTAGTCTTCCTGAGCCGGGATGCCCAGGAAGTTGTTGCTGGCGACAGCAACAGCAGGCTCTCAGCAATGCCCCTGGTAGGCTTCCTGCGGTCGGCATACAATGAATTCCCTTCGTATCAGTGGCAATATATTGACATCGATGATCATGAAAACATTATTGATAACCTACTAAACGAGATCGTCTTTGTTGATGGCGAAGTAGAAATCGCTTACCGGAGGAACAAACGATATGTGAACCGATTTTCGCAGGTTATGCCCAATGAGTTGGCCCTGCATCAACAAAATGCGGTTCTGCCAAATGGGAAAATTCTTCCATTTCGTCTTGAATTCGACCAGCCTGGCCAACTTTCGAATCTGACACTGAACCTGACACAGCGTCAGCCGCCTGGTCCTGATGAGGTTGAAATCCAAATAAAAGCGGGTGGGATTAATTTCCGTGATGTAATGAAAGTGCTGGGGTTGTATCCTGGCAACCCACCTGATCTGACATGGTTAGGGGATGATTTTTCCGGGGTTGTGGTACGAGTGGGCGAAAATGTGACCACCTTTCAGGCTGGTGATGCAGTCATTGGGATAAATCCATACGCTTTTCAATCCTATGTGACAGTCGACCATCGATTGGTTTTCAAAAAGCCCGCTCACATAAGTTTTGAAGGGGGAGCAACTATCCCGACTGTATTTCTGACAGCCTATTACACCATGGTTCGCATGGCACAGTTGCAAGTCGGGGAACGCATATTGATTCATGCAGCTTCTGGAGGTGTTGGACAGGCAGCCATCCAAATTGCCAAACAACTTGGGCTGGAGATTTTCGCTACAGCAGGTTCGCCTGAGAAACGCGATTTCCTACGGGCGCAGGGCATTAAGCATGTTTATAACTCCCGCACGCTTGATTTTGCTGATGAGATTATGACAGAAACTGACGGATATGGTGTGGACGTGATTCTCAATTCATTGGCTGGAGATTTTATCCACAGGAACTTATCCGTATTGGCTCCTTTTGGCCGAATTCTCGAAATTGGCAAGATTGATGTTTACAACAACACTAAAATTGGGTTAGAGGCAATGCGTAACAATGTTTCAGTCCAAATTTTTGATCTACCACAACTCCTGATAAATCGTACGGATGAGTTTATAAGTGTTTTTGCTGAGATAATTGATCAATTTGAAAATAAAATCTATCAACCTCTGGAGCATACCGTATTTCCGATCACAGGAGCAGTGGATGCTTTTCGATATATGGCAGCCGGAAAACATATCGGCAAAAATGTACTGACCTTTGCCTGTGATGATATACCGGTTGGCCGAATAACTGAAAAGGGTTACTTGTTTCGACCAGACGCCAGTTATTTGATCAGCGGTGGCGCGGGCGGTTTTGGACTTGAAGTGGCAAAATGGATGGCAGAAGAAGGGGCCCGTCATCTGATCCTGATGTCTCGTAGCGGTCCACCGGATGAAAAGGCTATTGGTGCCATTGAAACACTGCGAGACAGAGGCATCAATGTCCTTGACGCCCGTGGGGATGTGACAAAATTGGATCATGTGATTCAAGTCATAGACGACATCCAGCAAAGTGAGGCACCCCTCGCGGGGGTATTCCATGGAGCTATGGTGCTCAACGATCAATTACTGGTTGATCTAGATGAAGAGGGCTTTAATCAAGCCTTCTACCCTAAGATGGTGGGGGCTTGGATTTTACATTTAGCAACCTTGCATCTTGATCTTGAATATTTCGTGTGTTTCTCGTCAATGGCCAGCGTTGTGGGCATGACCAAACAATCGAACTATAGTGCTGGGAATGCATTTTTGGATGGCCTGGCACGATACCGGCGCGCCAGAGGGCTGCCAGGATTGACTATCAATTGGGGATTTCTGTCGGGGGCTGGTATTTCGGAACGAGATTCAGACATTGCTTCCTTTTTTAAATCCGTGGGCATCGGAGCGATTCCCGCTGAAACAGCATCGCAGATATTAAGCTTTTTGCTGATGCGTGAGAGTGGCCAAGTTGGAATTGCTTTACTCGATTGGACCAAAGCGAGTAGATACTTGGCTTACGTGACCAATTCACACATATTTGATTATCTTA
>CAYQQX010000206.1:0-7282 GCA_964419495.1 uncultured Anaerolineales bacterium | reverse complement strand
TCAATGACCCCAACCCGAGCAACAATTTCTACGATGAGCAATTACAGGCCATGGGCGGCGCTGGAGTGCCGGGCGGCTCTGGCAAGCCTGGTAACAATGGTCAATTTACTGCTGACATCGCCGTGACGGACATCTACCCCGATAATCAGCCCCATGGTCAGTTCTTCGTGCGCATCACGAACCGAGGACCCGGCACGCTGAGCAATGTCAATGTAACCGCCCGATGTACTTCAGACCGCACTGATAAGAACAATGGTCAATCGAACAGCCGTGGAATTCAAATCCCTCTGACCCTGAATCTACAGCCCGGTCAGCAGCAGGCCTTCGCCACAGGTATAAATTTGGACACGAATGTCTTTAGCTACTTGATCTTTTGTGAAGTTCAGACCGGTTTTGACCCCGTACCCGTCAACAATGTCTACGCAGAGCTATTTCAATAAAAACCCTGTATGAAAAAGGAGTGGGGCTGCTCTACTATTTTGAGCAGCCCTATTTTTGTTCATAGTCAGCATTACATACTCAACACCTAGGGATAAAGTATCTCGTTCATTGCGACGGATGCCCCGGTTTCAATAGCAGCGTCTCCGGCAAACGAGCTTAGCAAGAGATTGGGAACAGGCAAATTTCCTGTCAAATTTCCTTGCAAAGCCCATAATTTTCTGCCATAATATAGATGCCCTGCCCAGGGTAACCCCCTTACTCTGGGTGGGGTCTTTTTTGGGGCAATATCTCGATCAAACTCAAAGGAAACACATGCATATTATTGTCACCGACCTTGATGGTACCCTCACGACGGGTTCAAGCTGGCAAGGCTTTCGCAGCTATTTCAAGAAAACCTACAGCGCTTTGGCCTACAACATGTTTTTCATCCGTTTCCTACCACATTACCCACTGATGAAACTGGGACTGCTCATTCGAAAGAAGACGATGACTGCGTGGCTGCAGGGTGAGATCGGTCTCATGCGAGGCATGCCTATCAGTGAAGTCAATGCTATGTCGGAGTGGGTGGTTTTCAACGAGTTGTGGCCTAAATGCCGTGCAGATGTTCTCAGGGAACTCGAGAAAAAACGCCTGGCCGGGGCGCAGATCGTAGTGGTCTCGGGCGCGTACCAGCCTATGGTGAAAGCCTTTGCCCGGAAGATAAAGGCCAAAGCCATCGGAACACAGCTTCGATATGAAGATGGCAAGCTCCAGGGCATAGAACTGCCAGTCAATTCATACCAGCGCAAAGCTGAGAAAGTGAGTGCGTTATATCCCGATGCCCACATTGTGGCCGCCTATGGGGACACACTCTCCGATCTACCGATGATGGAGATGAGCGAGCAGCCGTTTGCTGTGTACCCTGACGCAAAGCTGCGCCGGGTTGCTGAGGAGCGTGGGTGGCGCGTGATGCCTATTACTTTATGAACCATATCGGCGAGTTGAACGAGCAACCTTTGCATCCCGCGCTGAAGGCATGTTTCGCTGGACCTGACTATCGGGTGGAAGTATCGGTCAGCGAAAATCCTCATTGGAGCACCTATGACAGTAGACATAAACAACCAAATCGCAAAACGACGTGGGCCACCGCAGCCGAGAATGATGACCTGTGCACCGTGCTCCCCAAGACCCACAACCGGATGGATAACTTGGTGTTCTTCAATCTGCTGAAAATACCCGTTCATTCACCGAGGGCAAAGAAAAAAGCACCATTTTGCTAACGATGGTGCTTCGATAAAAAGAGAAGTAGATGGCCATTTCATGATTACTTCATGGGCGTGATAATCAGCAATACCTTTCCTTGGATTTCGATGGACCGTTTATCTGATATATAAATGGGTTCCATTGTTGGGTTAGCAGGTTGTAGACGAATGCGGTCTTTCTCACGATAGAATCTCTTGAGGGTGGTTTCATCTTCATCTGATAACCAAATCGCAACCATATCACCATTACGAGCTTCTTGGGCTGATTGCATAATTACAATATCACCATCATTCACCATATCGTCAATCATTGATTCGCCTTGAACCTGCAATGCAAATAATTGGTTCACATTACTATTGCGAACCGGCAACATACTTGGAGCAACATCGACGGTTGTTTCTGCATCGAAGAAATTGAAATCTGAACGAGGGATGGGAACAGGTTGACTGGCAACAATTCGGCCATAAACGGGGATGCTTAGCAAATCTTGTGTTGTCCGTTGTATTGTTATAGCTGATTCTTGAATCTGATCAATAAGATGCTGAACAACGCGCAAACCGCGAGATGTATTGGGGTCCCGCTCGATGAGGCCTAGCTTTTCGAGATGTTTGAGATTATAGTCAACCATGGATGTTGAGGAAATCCCAACCTGGTTTTTCATTTCCCGGAAGGTGGGAGGATAGCCATTCTCAGCATCATAGTGTTGAATGAAATTTAGCAAGCGTTTTTGTACATCCGTTGGTTTCTTTCTGGTCATAAGGCACTTCTCCAAGTAAAGGAACCGATTACTAGAACATATGTGCGGGTATTTTAGCAGCACGTTTGTTCTATGTCAAGATTTGATTGCTGCGCAAAAAATTGGGGACATTCTCACAAGGCAAGCAATGGATTACAAGCGTGAGAGGCATTGGTATGTGTTTGATGCTGATGCGCCAGGGTGAATATGTAATAAGATGTTAGTAGATGCTGATGAGAAAACCCATCAATCGGATTATTAATAATCTTTGCAAATATTGCTTGACTTCGTACTAATTCTTTCTATACTATAAGGTAGGAGGAATTATGATGTCTTTTACTCGCGGTGGGAAAAAAAGAAGGAAGCACTTCGATTGGTATTATGATTCCAACCTCCAACGCGTGCTAATTGTTAATGAAGATGGCAGGGAGCATAAATATCCATTATCAGAAATTCATTCGATCCTTAGGATTATTCACCATAGATTTGGCACAGATTATTTCCCTCTGGCTAATAATGTTGAGAAGCTCAGCAACGGCACTGAAGGCATGGGGTTAGGCACTATTATTCTTGAACTCGGTCAGAGCACAGTAGCCCATGCTCAAGGAGCTAGCTATCTTGGTGTTGTTCTTGAAGAGTGCGGATTCTTTTTGTGGAATGGGAAACATCGAGGTATTGAGTGGAAACTTCTGCTCAAAATTATAGAGACAAATGAAATAGAACCGTGCTTGAATAGAAATAATCAGCCCCAATAAGGAATGATAATGAAGAGGATTGTGCTCATTTCGTGCGGTAAGAAAAAACTTGAATCAAGAGCCAAGGCTGCTGATCTCTATATAGGCACTCTGTTTAGGCTAAGCTTTCAATATGCACAGAGGTTGAAACCAGAAGCAATGTTCATTCTATCTGGGAAGTATGGGTTGCTGGATTTGGATGATGTAATTGAGCCGTATGATCTCTATTTGAGCAAATTGAGCACTAAAGAAAAGAAAGCCTGGGCTTCACGAGCGTTGGTGCAGATGCAAGAAAAATCTGATCTAAAAAACGACCACTTTGTTATCCTGGCGGGACAGTGCTATAGGGAACACCTGATTCCCCATTTAGGTTCATGCGAGATTCCTCTTGAAGGATTGGGTTTTGGTGAACAGCTTCAACACCTCAAATTAATATTGGACAGCCATGAGTGAGATCTGCGCAGGGCTTCATCGGCTTTTCAATAGCTTAGAGCGTCATAGTTTCAAATTTGATGAGAGCAGGATACCGAAAAATGGTATCTATGTTATTTTTGAAAAAGGGGAGAAAGCGCATAACGGAGACAGGATTGTTCGTGTAGGGACACATCGAGGATCTAACCGGCTTCTACCGAGATTAGACACTCTCTTCGTCAAGGAAAACAAAAATATTAATATATTTAGAAAAAATATCGGGCAAGCATTCCTATTCAGAGATGGTGATTCTTTTCTTGAGCAATGGAATTGGGATATGATTCCACGCAAGAATCGAGAGAAATATGACCCACTAGTTGATTGGGATAAACTTCGAGAAACCGAACAAAGAGTATCCGAATATATTCATAATAATCTTTCATTTGCTGTTTTTAAAGTAGAAGATGAAGCCCAACGTTTGAGATTGGAGAAACAATTGATAGGCACAATATCATCATGTGATGTCTGTAGTCCATCACCATTGTGGCTTGGTCTGCATTCTTCGATTGAAAGGATCAGAGAAAGCGGCTTGTGGTTAGTACAGTTGCTTTACAAAAACATATTATCTCCAGACGAATACTTAGAGATTGAGAGATTAATTACACAAAACAGTGGTAATGCAAATTCCATAAATCATCTATTTGACCGCCTGGATGAGTGGCGACATCTGTCAGCATATCAGCTGGAGAGGCGAGCGGATATTTTTTTCTCTCTTTACTTGGGCGATTTGCTCAGAAGTAAGTATAGTGTCGAAATTGAAAGTATTCTGCCAGAGTTCCCCGTCAGAATCGGCACGATATCCTCAGAAGTCGACACCAACCAGTCTTTCAAGATAGACTACCTGGCTTTGGCAAAGGACAATAATCGTGTTTTCTTCGTTGAACTGAAAACAGATAAAGGGTCGAGACGAAGCAAACAAGATAGGTACTTGCAGAGATCGAAGGAAGTAGGCCTGGTTGAACTTCTTCGAGGTTTGCTGATAATATACCAAGCTACAAGCTCCAAAAAAAAATACCAGTTATTACTTCACAAATTGTGCGAAATGGGGTTGGTTGATATTGAAACTGATGGGAGCTTTAGTGTTATACCTGATACATACGATATTAAAATAGTATATCTTCAGCCTAATGTGGGAGATGAATTCGAGGATGTTATCTCATTCGATGAAGCAGCAGAAGCAATTGAAAAAATTGGCGATTTAATGAGTAAGCGGTTTGCACAATCACTGAGAAATTGGGCATCAGTAGAAGCTGGTGAAATGTAGTGAGAGAAAACCCGACAGTTGGATAATTAGCATTCTTTCGTGATTGTATTAGAGTGCGATTGGCTAATTGGAAGAGGTGGACAACATGTCTAAGGGCAAAATACTAGTCATTGATGGAAAATCTGAACGTACTATCCCCCTTGAGGAATCTGGCTATGTAAAGGAGGCATTGTTACAAGAATATTTGGCCAGTTATCCTGCTCTCCTCCCGGGCAGTCAAATCAACCCTGAAAACCCCAGGCGTTGGCTGCTTGTATCAAGGGAGATGGGGGTCCCCGGCGACGTAGATGAAATTGGTCGCTGGTGCTTAGATCACCTTTTCTTAGATCAAGATGGAATTCCCACATTTGTTGAAACGAAAAGGTCATCTGATACTCGCATTAGGAGGGAGGTTGTTGCCCAAATGCTTGATTATGCAGCCAATGGCGTTGAATATTGGGACATTGAGAGAATTCGCCAAGTTGCTGCAGAATCAGCAAAAGAACGCGGTGTATTGCTTGATGATGAGGTAATCAGATTGCTGGAAATCGATGACGCGGAAAGCGAAGTGGTTGACAATTTTTGGGAAGACGTTGAAAAGAATCTAAAGAGTCACAGAGTTAGATTGTTATTTGTTTCAGATTTCATTCCGAAAGAACTACGAAGGCTAGTAGAATTTTTGAATGAAGAAATGAAAAATGCCGAAGTGTTAGCCGTAGAAGTAAAACAATATATCGCAGAAAGTGGCGAAGATATTAGAGCACTGGTTCCCCGATTGATTGGATATTCTGAGGCGGCGCGAATTAGAAAAGGCACTTCGTTTGGAAGCAAACCTACTGTTACAAGAGATTCCTTTATGGATGCGTCCAATCCAGATACTTTAGAATTTTTCTCCTATGTGTTGGATACTGCAATCGAAAGAGGCTTCTCGATCTATTGGGGTAAGAAAGGATTTTCAGTGAGAGGGGAGATTTCAAACGAATATCCTCTTGTTTCTTTTATTCAATGTTACCCACCGAATGAGTTTTGGTTCTATTTTCATCCCTATGGAGTGCTGCCAAGAGACAAAGATAACCCTATTCGAAAGGAGTTGATGCAATTGGGAGTCTTTTCTGAACGAGGAGATTATTCCCTTATTGCAAAAGTTTTTGACGAAAAGGTGGAAGAGTTAGTCAGGAGTTTTGATTACATACTTGATATGATCCAAAAAATTGAAAAGGAGAAGCATGAATGGGAGGAGCACTAAAAGGACTAGGGCGAAAGAATAATATGGCAGTATTGGCTATTGATGACCGATTGTTCCTGCGATAATCAGACTCAACCAGAATAATCAATCAAAATTATTTATGAAGAACCAATATTTCGCAGATATCAACGATTATCGTAAGTACGGCATACTTCGCACTCTTGCCGGGAATGGGGATTTGAAGACAGCGATTTGCTGGATGCTCACAGACGATGATTTGTCGACAGATGGTAAGAAGATCGCATATCTCAACAATCCAAGTAAGTGGCGAAATTACGACCCGGATATGTTTGATTCTTTGGTTGCATGCCTAACAATTCCTGGGAGTCGATCCGTCAGATGGGCCGAAGAGAAACAATTGATTCCCGGGGCAGTTTATTTTTCCGACGTGTTAAAGGACGATCAGTCAAAGCGAGAAAAATATTTTCAGAAATTCAATGATCTCGCAAGTGAGAGCGATTTGGTTTTCTTTGATCCTGACAATGGCATCGAGGTCAAATCAAAGCCGTATGGTCGGAAGGATTCCAAAAAGTTTATATATTGGCAAGAGCTGATCGATACATTCAGGTGCGGCAAGTCGATTTTGATTTATCAGCACTTCCCCCGAGTAAAGCGGGAGGTATTCATTCAGCAATGCATCAATAAGATCAGAGAGCGTCTGTCGGTTGAGGATGTGTATTCATTGCGCAGCGCCAATGTACTTTTTTTGTTGATTCCGCAATACCAGCATCGAAAGTATATTGAATCGAAATGCGCTGAGATCTCAAAGAAATGGGAAGCACAGATTGACGTAGAAATTCATCGCCGCCTTATGGCGGGGCCGGTTATTTCAATGGGTAATCAACTAGATGGGGAAAAGGGCTGAGCTTACAGGAGAATGCGTCGACCCCGCTGGTATTTGAGTGCCTCAGGTTAGACTGGTACTAGATTTCCCCTGGATGGGATCAATTATCCAAAGTCAACCGATAGATTAATTTTTAAAAACACGGCCGCGATTATTCAAAACAGAGCAACTCTTGCGCTGGCGGGATATGTTTTGGTCAAATTGTTGGAAATTCCGTTCATCTCTTCCCTTCGATATTCGTATTATTACTTTACCTTTAGGAATGGAATCAGCCCCTATAACTGCAAAAGGGGGGAAATTGATTATAGACTCCCGTTGTAGCTTG
>CAYQQX010000205.1:0-7558 GCA_964419495.1 uncultured Anaerolineales bacterium | reverse complement strand
AAAGAAGATTATAAAATAACACCCCAAAAAAGGACAGCCAAATAAAATAGTTTGCACTCCAAAATATTTCTTTCCCCTATTAACCTGAGTTGCGGATAAAAAACCTGATTGTCTCCCTGAGCGGACACAAAGCTTATCGAAGTGGTAGTCGAAGAGCGTTTTAGGCGTTTCGACTTCGGCTGTTGCCTCCACTCAACGATTTTTTTACATTAAGCGCAACTCAGGTGCTATTAGGCAAGTTCCAGACCATGCTCTTCGAGCAGGGCTGTATCATTGAGTAATTGATCGGTTGCTCCATCAGCGACGATGTAACCATCATCCATGATAACCATGCGAGGGAAGAGTTCTTTGACCATGCGCAGATCGTGGGTAGAGATCAACATAGTAATGGGTAGCTCTCCCAAAAAATTGATCAACGAACGCCGCGCTCGCGGGTCGAGGCCCGCGGAGGGCTCATCCAAAACCAGGATCTGGGGGCGCATGGCCAATACAGTGGCAATGGCAATGCGCTTCTTTTGTCCGACGCTTAAATGATGAGATAGACGCTCGCTGAAATCGCTCATTTCCACAACAGCCAGGGCTTCCTCAACCCGTTGATAAACTTCTTTCTCAGGCAAGCCCATGTGCAGAGGGCCAAAGGCTACATCGTCAAAGACTGTTGGGGAAAAAAGCTGATCATCGGGGTTCTGGAAAACCAACCCCACCAGGGCTCGGATAATGGGCAGATTTGCCTCATCAATGGTCATCCCCCCAATCGAGATATCTCCATCTCCACGCAGAATTCCATTCAAATGCAGCATCAACGTTGACTTGCCAGCGCCATTGGGTCCTACCAGGGCCACCTTTTCTCCTTCACAAAGATTTAGGTCAACGCCCTGCAGGGCGACATGTCCATCGGGGTACGAAAAATGTAAATCTTTAATCTCGAGTACGTCACCCTCACATTCAGGGATCGTGATTTCATATACGGGTTGATGTTTAACAGGCATTAGCGAACCCACCCAACTATTTGAATAAATGAGATAACAACCAGAGAAAGGATTAATATCAGCCAATCAACCCTGGTCATCTTATGTGGATTGAGCGTGCGCAGGTGTCCGGTATAACTGCGCGCCAACATTGCGTTGTAGATGCGATCGGAGCGTTCGTAGCTGCGCAAGAAAAGCTGCCCCGCCATACTCCCAGTGACTCTGGCGCGCCAGCCCACTTTACCACCACGCTTCCTCCCTGGCAGACCCGCGCTGCGAGCCTCGCGGGCGCGCAATAAGCGCATAGCTTCATCCGTGAGCACAAAGAGATAGCGATACAAGAAAGCAATTATTGTGGTCAGTACTCGCGGTAGACGCAGGTGCTCAAAGGCGTGGATCAGATCTGGAAATTGGGTGGTGGCAACTAGTATGATGGCCAACTGTACTGAGAGCCAGGAACGGACGAGAATACTAAAAAAGCGCACCAAACCAAAATCGGTGGGGATCAAAGTGACGAAGCCTATGTCCCATACCGCCAAGGGATTCCCCTGAGGGGAGAATATGGCCGTAATGGCCACCAACATAAAGGGCAAAATAATATAGGAACGCTTAAGGCTGTATCCCAAACCCAGCCGTGATAGGTCATTGACAATCAAAACCACAAGCCATGCTGTAGCAAAAGCCAACCAACTGCCATCAGGCAAAATCGCATTCGACAAAATGAACACAACTGTGACGACCACTTTGATGCGCGGATCTAAACGGTGGATTATGCTATCTTGAAAATGGAATCGGTCAAAGGCGTTGATATGCATAAAGGTTCTGTATCCAGTGATCAGTGTTCAGTGAACAGATTATTAAATCCTTGCACTGAATACCGATCACTGACTTCTGGCTACTGGTTTTTGCGTAAATTACGCCCTATCAGGATCAATATACCTAGCAGCACCAAGGCGCCAATCACCCCGGCGAAAACTGTTGAGAATGCTGTTTCACCTAAGATTGGCAACGCATAATCAGGGAGAATTTCGAATGCTGGGCTGGCGTTTTTTTCCAAGAATCCCAAATCTCCAGCAACTCGCTCCAATCCATCGGGATTAGCTGAGGCCAGGGGCGATAGGAACACAGCCAACAATGAAAAAACAATCCCAGCGACAATCCAACCGCGACCGCCACTCGAAGCTGTCGCTTTCTCATCCAAGAGATCTGGCCGAGTCTGCTGAATGAATGCCAGGGCTGCTACGGTTATCAGCGCTTCCCCAATCCCAATCAGGGCATGCACGCCCAACATTGCTGGGACAACAATTTCCAGCCGGGTAGTACCGCTCAACCACAACTGTATGGCAGTCAGTAGAGCAGCAGCCATAGTTGCCAGCCACGCTCCAGCCCCAGCAAATACTAGGCGTAGGCCTTTATTCCTACCAACCACAATGCGGTACAAACCAAATCCAATCACTGCGGTGAGGATACCCATGTTGAAGATGTTGGCGCCCATCACCAGCAAACCGCCATCCTGAAAAAGCAAAGCCTGTACCGCGACCACGGCGGTCATGACCAGAATCCCCGCCCAGGGACCCAACACAATCGCCGCCAAGGCACCGCCCAAGAAATGCCCTGAAGTTCCGCCAGCGACGGGGAAATTGAGCATCTGCGCCGCAAAGATGAATGCTGCCATGATTCCCATCAACGGCACCTGTTTTTCGCCCAAGGATTTATTGGTGTGGGAAGTTGCCAACGCAATCATGATAACGGTCGCAGCCCAGAAGATGAGCGAAACTACCAAGTTTAAGAATCCATCAGGGATATGCAAGGGAGCAGGTGAGAGTGACATTTTAATTTCCTTATACTATGTTTGACATTGGGCACAAATACCAAAAATCGAGAGGTGCTGTAGATCGGCCGCAAATTTGTGTTGCTCTTGTAACTCTTCGCCAAGTGTTCCCAAAATTTCAAGATCAGCATCGATGATCTGGTTGCAAAAACGACAGACAAGATGAATATGCGGGCCATGTTTGTGGGTGGCATAAACGATCTTGCCCTCACTCAAGTCATTGCGACAAGCAAAACCCTCTTCCCAGAGCATATCCAGTGTACGGTACACTGTGGCAATATTGGTGGCCTGTGTGCGTGTTGTCAGCGCAGAAAAAATCTCCTCCGCTGACAAATGGCGATCAGCATGGGCGATGATGTCAATCACCATCTCCCTTTGGGGAGTGATACGGTAGCCGCGCTCACGAAGGGTTGAAATTATTGTGTGGCAGTGTGACATAGGCGAACCTTGTTATTGCGAATATTCGCAATAACATATATTATAAATTAGATAAGGATGTTGTCAACAAAATTATAGAAAACTAGCTCCCCCGGTCTGAAACAATTCTTATCACACCGACCAAATACAGTATAGGCAAAAAACAAAAAGTGAGGACAACAACGAGCGTGTCCTCACTTGGTTCTGGTCATTTTAGATCTCTTATGGCGTTGGGGTCAGGGTGAATACACTTCCCGGTGTTGCCTCTGCATCTTCAGCTTGTTGTGTCTGCTCGGCACCCTCAACTGTGGGTACAGGCGTCACCAGGTTGACCCTCACGATCAAAATCTGACCAACATAGAGAGCGTTGGGGTCTTCTTCTAATTCTTCATTTCTTGCAATGATATCTTCAACGGTGCTGTTATAGAGCGCAGCAATAGCACCCAAAGAGTCGCCAGGCTGCACGGTATATTCGATGGGCGTCCCTGCAGGCAGGTCCACGGGAACAGGCGTAGCCGTAGGAAGCTCTGTCCCAGGTGGGGGGATCAGAATCTCATCCCCAACCTTGATGATCGGGTTGGCTGGGTCAAACTCAAGGCGCTCACGGTTAGCTTCTATGATCACCAATATATCCATCTCAAATTTGTCAGCGATGGCATACAGATTGTCGCCCTCCTCAACTACATAGATCACCGGGCCGGCGCGCGTCGGTGTTGGGCTGGCTTCCGGTGTATCCGTTGGTGGCAGCGGAGTGGGGGTGTTCGTAGGCGTAGGTGTCGGCGGAATTGGTGTTGGGGTGGAAGTTACCGTCGGAGTTGGTGTCTTGGATGCCAATATCGCTGCCAAATTGAGTTGCGGAGTCTCTGCACCTGTCATCCAAAAAATGAGCAGGCCAGCCCCCGCAATCAGCAATATACTGGCCAACCCAAGGATCAGCTTGGGGGTTCGCTGCGAGCGCTTCTGACGTTTGCGATACGCCTCGATGACTTCTTGAGGAGATTCTGGTTTAGCCATAATTTATACCTTTTTAAAAATCTACGGCTCCGATTCTACACCAAATTCACGGGGAGAGCCAATTGCTGGAGAACTGCATTCTAGCGCATTACGCCTAATGAGTCCCAAACTGCCCAATCCTGTCCAGAAGACCCATTGGCAAGGATCGCCAAATAAAAACGAACCGATTTGCCACTCAAGTGACTGAGATCAACCTGGATCTTTTTTAAATTGCCATCGCAAGTTTCGCTCCAAGATCCCAACTGTGTGAGCGTGCCCATGTTATTTCCTTCTGTATAATAGATACGGAAAATGGCATCACCCGCGCCACATGAACCATCGGCAAAGGCGATAAAGCCCAACTTTGCGCTGATATAGTCCCCATTTCCGATGGTATATGCGGGAAAACGTCCAATAACATAGCCATCATTGACCCATTTGGGGTGCGTCTCCAATATCTTGCCGGAAACCTTGCCATCTTCAAGTTTCTGATTATCTTTGACCATGGCAAAACCATTGGCATCCGTATCAGGGCCACCATAACTAATATTGGTATCTCCAGGGTTATTGAAATCTAAGGGCGATGTACCCGAACCCCAATCAGCATTCTTGGCCTGGGAAATAAAATCGAACATCACGCCAGAAAACTCAATCACTTCAATCTCTACCCAGAATGATTTAGATTGATCTCCCCAGCCGAATACACCTCCACCTGGGTTGCGCAGCTTGAAATAACCGCGATACACCCCAGGATCATTGGGTGCTGATAAAGTAACAGATACATCAACTTCGGCTCCTGGTGGAACCGTTCCATTGGTAAGTTGTACCGAAGCCGGGGCGCTCATATTATCACCCGAAACAAACACCAAATCATAGCCCGATGTCCAGGTACAGGAACCACCATTTTTCAGGCGCCAAGTCTTGGTGAACGATTCTCCCGGGTCCATGTCAGTGCCATCGGGGATGGTGACATCCACAGGGTCTCCAAAATCAACATGATCACAAGGAATCGGCGTGTTGGTCGCGGTGGGAGTGGGCGTATTCGTTGGGGGAATTTGCGTCGCGGTTGCTGTTGGTGTTGGCGTTGAGCTGGGCAGTTCTTGGGCTTGATCTTGCCCGTCAGCAGGGGGCTGTTGTTGATCGTCCGAAGAATCATGCTCCCCAGAGGCAGCTACAGTCATTTGCGCTGCTACAGTCTGTGCGGCTACTGTATGGATCATACCGGAAGGCTCTTCCGTGGGGATTGCTTTGCTGGGCATATTGCAGCCACTGATCAGCGCCAGCAGCAGTATGGCGGATAACACAATCAATGTTTGGAATCTGGGATTTTGTTTCATGGTACACACTCTCCTGAAGAACAAACTACGCTAACAGTGTACAACGAGTTCCCTGGGATTGCAACTAATTTAAAACGAAGACCCTAAAGGTCTGCGAGACCTTTAGGGTCTGGAATAATCTAGACTCACTCAGAGTTGACTGCCAAGTTGATGGGGATCTGTTCCCCAGCCATCCTTGGCAACGCGCCCTGCATAGACCAGGGTCCTGTCCAGGTGATGGTCACAGGCAGCGTCTTCCCTCGCAGATCTTCGTCAGTCTCCACGAAGACAATCTTATTGGTCGGCGTGCGCCCTCGCCAGCGCCCGCGCACCTTCTCCTCGAAGAGCACTTCCACAGATTCACCCAAAAAACGGGCATTGATCTCGCCAACGATCCCCTCTTGCAGTTCTTCCAATAATCGAAAACGGCGCCACTTCTCCTCGTCAGGGACATCATCCTGCATACGGCGGTCTGCTACCGTGCCAGGCCGTGTGGAGTAGCGCGCCAGATGGGCGACATCCAATTTCAGTTCAGCCAAAAGATCGTACGTAGCTTGAAATTGATCTTCTGTTTCACCAGGGAAACCAACAATGATGTCGGTAGCCACAGATACGTCGGGTATGCGCTCACGGATTTCAGCCACCAAGCGGCGATAGTCGTCGGCCGTATATTCACGTTTCATGTTGGCCAGTACTTCATCGTCACCGGCCTGCACGGGCACCTCGATGTGGGGCATGACCTTGGGCAGTTCGGCCACCGTGTCGAGCAGCTCTGTGGTCATCCAGTTGGGATGCGAGGTTAAGAAGCGGATGCGTTCCAAGCCTCCCACATCATGCACAATGCGAATGAGCTGCGCCAGGTTAGGTCCATCAGGGATGTCTTTTCCATAGCGATCAACGATCTGCCCCAACAGGGTGATCTCTTTGACTCCCTGGGATACCAGCGAACGCACCTCAGCGACAATATCCCCCACCGGGCGGCTGCGTTCGATGCCGCGTTTGTAGGGGATGATGCAAAATGTACAGGCGTGGGCACAACCCAAAACCACAGGCACAAAGGCTGAGACCAGATTTCCGCGTTCATCCTCAGGTAAAGTCAACTCTCCATCCATAAAGGCAAAGCGTCGCGAGGTGGCAGCATCTTCCAGAGCTTTGCTTTCATCCTGAGTAAGATGAGCAATCAGGGGTCCAGGGTCCGAGGGCGGCGAAAACACATCCACCATGGGAAAGGCTTTTTGCAGCTTCTCATGCCCTTTAACCCCCACCAGGCAGCCCATCAGGTTAATCACAGTTTCTGGCCGACTTTTCTTAACTCCCTTGAGCGAATTCAATCGTCCGTATGCTTTATCCTCTGCGCTCTGGCGTACCACACAAGTATTCAAAACAATCACGTCAGCATCTTCGGCGATGCGAGTGGGGGAATAACCCTGATCTTCCAGGGCCGCCGCCACCCTGCGTGAATCAGCCACGTTCATCTGACATCCAGCAGTCCAAATATGATATTTCATGTCCGATATTATAGCATCGGGTAAAAATCATGAATAGATAAGAACTCAGCTATCGTCAGAGACTTACTGTCACTCCATGATTGGGATATTCTGCTGGCTACCTGGAGGCTACCGCCTACCCAACCTGGGCCGGCAACACTTCCATCACGGCTCATGTCTGGAATGCCGATAACACGCCGGGGCCCTTTGTCGATTTAGACACGCTCACGCATGGTGACCAGGTCATCATCCACGCCTGGGGGCAGGAGCACGTTTACGAAGTGCGCACCCTCACCGAGGTCAGCCCTGACAATTTGAGCGCCCTCCCACATTCGGATTATGATGCGCTGACCCTGATCACCTGCAAAGGCTTCGACGAAGCCAGCGGCAAATATGATTGGCGCCTTGCAGTAAAGGCAGTGCTGATCGATGTAAAAGCGGAATAAGAATAGAAACCCGAAGGGGAAGAGAAATTGGATTTATTGATGACCCTTGCTCCAAATTCTTGTGTTTCCTATCGATATATCTTATAACTCATGTTACGCA
>CAYQQX010000204.1:0-7606 GCA_964419495.1 uncultured Anaerolineales bacterium | reverse complement strand
TTGGCGTTGGGAGCCCGATAAGGTGTATGAATGACATGAAATCCTTCAGACAGGAAAATCGTGTCAAACATGGTTGAGAACTTCTTGTCATTGTCGTGGATCAGAAAGCGGAAGGATGGGTCAGCGCCATCGATTTCCCAGAGCAGGTTTCTGGCTTGTTGAGAAGTCCAAAATTGGTTTGGACTGGGGGTGACACCAGATATATGAACGCGTCGTGAACCCAATTCAATGAAGAAGAGCACATAGAGTGTTTTCAGGGCGATCGTTTCGACGGTGAAGAAATCTGTGGCCAGGATTTGATCTTTGTAGTGTGACATAAGATGGCGCCAGCTGACAGAGCCCCCACGCACTGAAGCAGGCTGGATATTATGTTTTCGCAGCTTGTTTTGGATAGTAGAGCGGCGAGCGATGAAGCCCAGCTTGAGTAGTTCGCCTTCGATCTTGTCGTAGCCCCATCTGGGGTTCTCTTTAGCCAGGCGAATAATGAGGTGTTCGAGGTCTTTGTCGATGGGAGGTCTACCGCCCTGGTTTACTCTATTGTGTGTCCATTTGAGACGAACAAGTTGTCGATGCCAACGGATGACAGTACTAGGTTGGAAGATACGAATGACAGACTGTAATTGAGCTGTGGGCCGATTGGAGATATTCTTCAACCTTTTGGTGAGAACACTCAAGATCATTTTGTCAGAGCGGTTGGGTTTGATAGGATTATCAATTTTGCGCTGAAGGATCGTCAGTTGTTTGCGTAAGATCAGGATTTCAAGGTTTTTTTCTTGTTCAGATAGAGTACGAACTCTGAAAAGTGACAATAAAGCCGAGAAGATGTTTGTCAGGATGAACCAACCCATTCAATTCCTCCACTAAGTAGGGTGGTTTGTATTCTATCAGAGTTGAACTGTTAGGAGCTTTTTTGGCGGATATTGTTGGGATGAGGTTTTTGGATCCTACGGTTTTTTTTATCCCAACGCTCCACTGCGACTCGAACGCATTATTATTTTTCTGCAAGTTAGGCCAAGTGGCATAATTTCTGGAATCATACTATAATCTGAAAAGGTTAGGCCAATTGGCCTAATAAATCCGCTCAAGCTCACATTTGGCTTCGAAGAGCGTGTTTTTAAACGATGGCAGGAAGTTATATGTTACTCAGAGAACACGAACGCGCGATCTTTACTGACCGGAATGATATTCTGGCAGCGCTGCACCGTAATGCCGACCTAATCCAACAAGGGAATGGGGCAAACATGGCGCTGGTTGGGCCACGGCGAATCGGCAAAACTATGATCGCTCAACGATTCGCAGATGAAATCTTCGAACGTCACTCGTCCATGATACCCGTGTACTTCAATGTAGCCGATAACCTATCTGTCCCATCCGTCTTCGCTATCCGGCTGATGGCATCCATCAGCCAGTCATTCATAGAAGCTGATGGAGAGCATATAGAGTCGTTTGGCGGAGTTCTCAATACGGATCGCTTACTGTCCATTGCTGGTCAAACACGAGAAGAGACCATCATCACCACTGCCCTGAAGGTGGCCAAAGAGATGGAAAATGACCGACCTGACGAACGATTGCTGTTAGAGACAACCTTATCCTGCCTGGAAACCATGGCACAACAAACGGGTAGAAAGCCACTCGTTATCTTAGACGAATTCCATAGCGTCACCCAGTTTGACAGCTTCCCGAATATCAAGGAGACGCTAAACGTGGTAGGCCCAATCCTCAGCCAGCAGATCGATGTGGGCTATATCATCGCCAGTTCGAATACCAATATGGTAGAGCGGATCGTGCAATCTGAAACATCGCCTCTCTTCAATCAGTTCCAAATTGTGCATGTACCCCCTTTCGATAAAACGGCCACCACCGAGTTCTGCCACAAGAGCCTACCGGAACAACTGGCAATACCGGAGACCATAGCTCGCCTCTTCAAATTTACTTTGGGGAACCCCTTTTATTTGAACTGTCTGATAACTGCAATGCGCCGGGTATATCGAGATGAGATCAGTGATGATATCTTGAAGCGGGCAATTTATGAGGATATCCTGATGCAGGATGGGCGAATTTACCAGTACTGCCAGCACCGGGTGGAGAATACCTTGGCCGAAGCCCGCGGCAAGACTACATTACGCTCAGTGATGTTGGTATTAGCAGAAGAGGGGAAACAGACCCTCTCCGAGGTCGCCGCTCAACTTAAGCGATCGCCGGGGGAGGTCCGCTCTTATCTAAAGCGACTGGCTGATTTCGACCTGATTGGCAAGGATGAACGTCAGTATTACATCATCGACCCGATCATCGCCCAGTGGATCAAGTTCGTTATTCTAGAGAGAACACCGGAATATAGTGAATATCAGAGCATTACTCAGCGATACCTGGATTACATTGCGGAAAAAGCAATCTAGAGAAAATAGGGAGTCTCCAATACTGTGACTAAAACAAATGACAACGAGCAAATTGAGATCTGGAAATATGAGTTAGTTGCAGCGATGACCGATAGACAGTGGCAACTCGCACTCAAGCTTTGCGGCCTGCTGCGCTATGCTCTACGCCAGCAAGAATTGTCTGACCCCGAAGTGGATAAAGCACACCATCAGGCCAAAGAGGCTCTGGCCAAGCAACTAATCCGGGAAAAATCAGTGCATAAGGAACATCAACAGCAACGGAACCTGACCATGCGTCAGATCAGATTTGGCGAATGGGAACAGGCACTTGACTCCATAGTAGCCATTTACCAGGATGGAGCTAATCGTCGAGAGGCAATCGGCCTATTACAGGAACTCGATGCGCGAACACAAACCTTTTTGTCACCTAACCGTCGGCTAAAGAACCAACGGGCAGCGGAACTCGGCAAGCGGTTTGACGAACTTATGCAAAGAATAGGAGGTCGCTCACCTGAGAAGAGAAACAAGTTACATTTCTAATTCTTTGACGGTCTTATTGAGCGGGTGTAAGCGCAACATAGAAACAGAAACGATGGCTGAAAGAAACTACTTGACCACCAAAGATGCCGCCAAGCGTTTAGGTGTCAGTGTTTCTACGGTGCGCAAATATATTCACAGTGGCGAGCTTAACGCCAAACGGGTAAAGGGCACTTACCGCATCGCCATCGGCGAGTTCGAACGGTTCATGTTCAACCGTTGGTGGCAGGGAAAACGGGAACAGTGGTTTTGAAAGTATTTTCTTCTAGCCAGAGTATAAGCGCATCAACAGCTGCACCGGGCAGCAGAAGAATTTGTCTGCACAATTGGTAGAGCTTGTTTGCCGCGAGATGTTTGCGCATGTGATGTTATTTGAACGGCATCAGTGTGCCTGCAAGTTAGTTTACATCTACAATTTCACAACCGAAACAACACAAACATCTAAAAGGATGGTGCTGTGAGAACAGTAGTTTCCGGTGCTTTAGGCGAGTGCGTCCATGTGGCGGGGGTATCGAATTTCAACCGTCTGGCTGAATCGGCCAGCTGGCGTGCGGTCTTTCTTGGCCCAGCAGTATCTATTGAAAAAATTCTGGAAGCAGCCCGTCGAGAAAAAGCAGATTTGGTGGGTGTCTCTTACCGCCTGACTCCCGATAATGGGGAACGTCTGCTGGCTGAATTTGCTGAAGCCGCCGATGAACTACGCACATCCGGGGTGTGTTTCGTATTTGGAGGCACACCGCCGGTTGCTGAACGAGCCCGCAAACTGGGTTTCTTCGATGCCTGCTTTGACGGCACCGAATCTCCCGAACAGGTATTGGTCTACCTGCGTGGTGGAAAAATGGTTGGACAAACTGAAATCGATTACCCCCAAACCGCCATCGAGCGTATTCATTGGAAATCACCCTTCCCACTGCTTCGACACCATTTTGGTTTACCGAGCACAGAGGCGACCGTTCAAGGAATTGAAGAAATTGCTGTCTCTGAGGTGTTGGATGTGATCTCGTTAGGAACCGATCAGGACGCACAGGAGAACTTTTTCCACCCGGAGCGTCAGAACCCACGTCGTCGAGGGGCCGGAGGTGTACCGGCGCGCAGCGTGGAAGATTTCCTTACCCTCTACAAAGCCAGCCGTATGGGCAATTATCCACTTCTGCGCACATATACAGGAACAGATGATTTTATTCGTCTGGCGGAGATATTCGTCGAAACGATCCACACTGCCTGGGCAGCCATTCCTATTTTTTGGTTCAACAAGATGGACGGGCGTGGGCCATGGGGTCTGGAAGGTTCAATCCGCGAACATCAGGTTTTGATGTCCTGGTATGGGGAACGCGGCATTCCTGTGGAAATTAACGAACCGCACCATTGGGGCATGCGTGACGCTCCTGATGTAGTTTTTGTTGTTGTTGCATATCTATCCGCTTACAATGCCCGAGCCTTTGGTGTAAAAGACTACGTCGCTCAGATGATGTTCAACTGCCCGCCGGGACTCTCTGATGCTATGGATCTGGCAAAAATGTTAGCTATCATCAAGCTGATCGAACCATTAGCCAATGCAAGCTTCCGTATCTGGCGGCAAACTCGCACCGGTTTATTAAGTTATCCAGTCGATGTCGATGCCGCACGTGCCCATCTCGCAGCGAGTGTCTACCTGCAAATGGCTATGCGTCCCCACATCGTCCACGTAGTAGGGTACACCGAGGCAGACCACGCTGCCACTGCTGCCGACGTGATTGAATCTTGTAAGTTGGCGCGACGATCGATTGAAAACGCATTCGGCGCGCCAGACATGACTCAGGATAGCTGTTTAATCGCTAGGGTGGATGAATTGGTTCGGGAATCTGCCATCACCCTGGAAGCGATTCGAAAACTTGCATCCAAAGGGATTGCTGATCCCCTGACGGACGCAGCCACCCTGGCGCGTGCCGTCGAAACCGGCGTGTTGGATGCCCCCCAACTCAAGAACAATCCCTACGGGCGGGGCCAAATTGCCACCCGCATAGATGGGCGAGGGGCCTGTATTGCGGTTGATCCGCACACCGGCACCCCATTTAGCGAGTTTGAGCGGACAGCAGCGCTAAACAATCCATCATCAACCACATCGTTCAAATGAGGAGCACTAAATGAGTAATTCATCTATCCAATTCACAGTAATCGGAGCTGGCAATGGCGGCAAGGCTATGGCAGCTCATCTAGCCCTGATGGGTTTCGAAGTAACTTTATTTAACCGCACACCTGAAAATATTGCTGCGATCAAGTCGCGCGGCGGGATAACATTAGAAAGTCAAGACCCAAGTGGTCCATCCGGATTTGGAAGCCTTGCTTGTGTTACTTCCGACATACAGGAGGCTGTAGAACGCAGTGATGTCATTATGGTAGTGACACCCGCCTATGCCCATTTCGATATTGCCAGTTCCGTTGCCCCCTACCTGCGGGAGGGACAAGTCGTGGTACTCAATCCAGGACGCACGCTGGGCGCCATCGAATTCAACCGGGTACTCGAGGAAGAGGGTTGTACAAATGGGGTAACGGTAGCTGAAGCCCAAACCTTCATCTATGCCTCACGCTCAGATGGCCCGGCACAAGCTCGAATTTTCCGCATCAAAGATGCTGTGCCTCTCGCAGCCCTGCCGGCCACAGACACGCCCATGGTGTTAGAAAAACTGGCTTCGGCTTATCCTCAATTCATCAATGGGGGGGATGTTCTTCAGACCGGCATCAACAATATCGGTGCTATTTTTCACCCAACCATCAGCATTTTCAACGCAGGACGGATCGAAGCTACAAAAGGTGAGTTCCAATTCTACCTGGATGGCGTAACTCCTACGGTAGCACGTCTGATGGAAGTCTTGGACCGCGAACGCGTCACGGTCGCTTCTGCGATCGGTGTGCGGGCTGTTACAGCCAGGGAGTGGCTTAAGATGGCGTACAACGTCGATGGGGAAAACCTGTATGAAGCCATTCACAATCAGCCCGGTTACCGGGGCATCAACGCGCCCTCGACCTTATTGCATCGTTACCTTACTGAAGATATCCCCATGAGCCTGGTGCCCATAGCATCTCTGGGAAATCATTACGGTGTCTCTGTGCGTGGTATGGAAAGTGTCATTCGTCTGGCTTGTATTGCCCACCAAACCGATTATTGGCGCCGGGGCCGCACATTGGAGCGGTTAGGGATCAAGCACTTGAGTGTCAGCGAACTGACCCGCTATGTGACTGGGAAAATAAAACACCAAATGCCTATCCATGCTCGTCGTCCAAAACTGGCTCCATTATCGGTCACTCGTGTTGAGCAAGCCCGCAAAATCAATGGACGAAAGCCGTTACCTCCAACCCCAGCCTTTTCAGAAACTACAAGTTTTCCAGAAGCATAGCCTGGAGTCCTATCACCGGACAATCATCAACTTTTACCGTAAATACTCAATAAAATCACTCAAAGTGGCACATCTTCACCAAGGATGACGAAATACTTCAGTTTAGAAAAAACCTTACAATTTCATCTCCAGATACGGATCGTATCCAATAGTGTTTACGGACTCTAGAATTACTTTAGGAGAGGTTTTAGGCAATGAGAAAAATCACCCAGGAAAAAATGAATGAATTGCTTGATCGCCGTACTCGGCTACATCTCACATACGCAGACTTGACGAACGTCAACCTGAAGGGAGCAAACCTGAAAGAAGCGAATTTGTTCAAAGCTATCCTGAAAGGTATGGATCTGAGAGGCACAAACCTGACCGGAGCAAGCCTGTATAAAGCAGATTTGTCGGGTTCAAACCTATCTGGTGCGAACTTGTCTCAAGCAAACATGAAGTATGCAGATCTGTCCAATGCAAATCTTAACAATGCTAATTTGCAAGGTGCAGATATACAGGACGCAAACTTGCAGGGCGCGATCATGCCTGATGGGACGAAACACGAATAGCCAGAGCACGATTATTATAGTATCTGTTTCCTCGGAGGAGTAACCATGCGATTAACAGACGAGGAAATTGCTTCTTTGTTTAGTCAACCTGGATTTTTAGATTGGCAGGGTCCAAGATAAAAATGACAAACAAAATTAGTAAAAGAAAGATTGTAAATACTCTGACCAAAGCTTTACTACATGAGGGTGAGATGAACCACATGCTCTATGAGTCTGAAATAGAAATACACATTGAAGATTGGTATAAGAGTATAAAAGCGGATCAAGATGAATTTGCCTTTGCCATTCTAGAAGATGGTGATCAGATTGCAATGGTAATAATTATGAGAGATAAAACTGTATACGTAAATGAAGCTGCAAGGCAGAAACTTAAGGAGCTTTGGCCAACAACCTACAATAAAAATTTACATCAAATGATCCCAATGATGGCGGATATATTGGCTGATGGTGTAATCTTTTTTACTGGAGTAAAAACGTCTGAAAAAAACTGATCTCTGCAAATGCGCAACTCAAGATTGGTATGAAGTATTTGTATACTACGGGTTTTCTTATCCTGACCCCCCCTATGGCGACTCGAACGGAAAAACTTAAATATATTGAGGTAGGCTTAAAACTATCTTGTGTATTTTGCAGTGTTCTGGGGAAAAAATTGATGAGACATATATCGAACGAATAAAATACCAGCCAGGCTCCTCTTTACCTGGCTGGTATTTCCCTACAATTTACCAATTAATGAGGAAGTTATGTTCTATCAAACGAGTACAAATGA
>CAYQQX010000203.1:0-7663 GCA_964419495.1 uncultured Anaerolineales bacterium | reverse complement strand
CTGGGCTTATCCCACCAGGGGTACATCTGACCCAGGTGATATTTGCGCGGGCAACCCAATAACTCGGTTGCCGAGAAGCCGAAATCCGGCTGGATGCCCCCTGGGGCGTTCTCCTTCGCGATGCGGGTGCTGAAACCAGGCACGCGCATATTACGAGCAATGCCAGCGATCATCGCCGGAGAGCCGTAGTCGCAACCAGGCGCGCCAGCCAGGGCGCATCCCAGACATTCATCGGGGGAAACCTGCTCCCCAGACATCTCGCAGATGAAGCCCTGGAAACCGACCGGTTCAGGTTCGAAAATCTTGATCTCGAATGACATGACTTACCTCCGTTCGCCCGGTGCTTGTCCGTACCGCACCGGGAACTTACCTCCGGTACGGACGGATTTGTTTGCAGCTATCCAAAGCCGCCCAGCTTGCGCTCCTTGAGTGAAACGAAGCGGATGCCAGAGCCAATGACGATATGGTCCAGCACCGATATGTCGAGCAGCTTTCCCGCTTCGACAATCGAGCGAGTCACAGTGATATCATCTTGGCTGACGGAAGCATCTCCGCTTGGGTGATTGTGCGCCAGGATGATGGCCGGAGCGTTGCGCTGGATTGCGGGTCGAAATAATTCTGCAATGCGCACTTGCGCCGAGTTGACGCTGCCGCGGTATACCTCGACCACATCCATGACCTGGTTGCGGGTGTTCAAGACAACCACGAGCATGTGCTCTTGGTCTTTATGACCGATCATGGGACGCACGATATCGGCAGCATCCGTTGGGCTGTTAATGCTCCTGACGGTTTCCGCTGGTATGAGTATGCGTTTTCCCAGCGATAGCGCGGCCTGGATGCGAGCGGCTGTGCTGTCACCGACGCCGTAGATGCTGGCGATTTCAGTGGCGTGCGCCCGGTACAGGCCGTGGATGTCCCCGAACTGAACCAGGAGCGCCTCGGCGATCTCGAGCTGCTTGGAACCGCCAACAATGGCGGCCAATAGCTCAGTGAGATTGCAGCCTTCGGCATCCCGGATGACCCGACTTACGGGTCGTTCCCGTTGGGGCAGATACTTCAACCGGGGTGGGGCTTCGAGATACGACAATTGTGCTGTCATGATGACTTACCTCCGTCATGCCCAATGCAATCCTGCACTGCATCGGGCGGGTTGGCTCCGGTGCAGGCGGATTGATTAGGGTGCTAAAGGTCAGTCTTCTACCTGTATGGGCGGGAGAAGAACATCCGATTGCCTGAAAAGCCAGTCAATCTTTTCCTTCGCCCAGGCGATATCACCAGGACGATTGTGATATTCATATCGTCCTGGTTTGTGATGATCGCTCAGGTTGTAGGCGTCGGTGGACAGGAAGAGATGAGTGATTCTCTCACCCTCCCAACCCCAACACACTGAAACTGCGTATGAGCAAGGTTTGCTGAACGCACCCTGGGTCATGGGTACATCGTCCCACCCCTTGGGGTGATCGTCCGGCGTACACCAGATTTGGAAGCCGCCAGAGCCAGCCTCGAAGATAGCTTCGGGGGCGGGGTTCGTGGTGATGTCCAGTTTCCGGGCTAAATCCAGCACAGGTCTCATTCGTCGATGTTCACTCGCGTACGTCATGGCTCAACTCCGCACGGGTTCAAGAGCTGTTGTCGCAAAGCCTAAACCGTGCAGTTCGTCGGCCAGTTCTCGCAGCGCCTGGGCGTACACCCGGTCGCTGTTTTGTGGGTCACTGTCCATCATGTCTTCCTGCGCTTCGGCTTCGCGCTCGATCCAACCCAGATACTCCGGGATGGATTGGGGTTGCGGAAGGCTTTCACGCGCTGCCGCCTCTTCAGCTATACTGATGGCGTCGAAGGCTTCCTCGGCTTCCCTGATGATTTCCCAGGCCAGTTGCCCTGGGGATAGATTTTTGTTCATGGTTGATTACCTCCGTCAGATAAAGGTGACTAATCGGTCTTTCTGATGTCGCTCATCTTCATAAAACATTGCCATAAAGCAGCCCGGTCCATTGCCTTCTGTGTCTCTGGCTGGAAACAGAACTTTTCCGTCGTTGAGTACGCAGACCAAAGGAAGGTCGTTGTACTCCCAGAACATCCACTCAGCCTCGGACATGTTCATCGTTCGTATATCGACAATGGTTTTCCCGCGTAAATCAGCACTGCCGTCATCAGCGATGAAAATCTCCCCTTCTTGGGGATCATCGCCAGCAGTGGTTTGGCGTTCGATGCCGGTGTACTGCCAGTCAAGGATATGGCTGTCCGATGCAATGCCTTTTTCTGAGAGAAAAGCGGAGATTTCATCTCGCACTTCGCAGTCAGGGGCAGCTGCAGGAACGGCAATCTCGATCTGGAAAATGCGTACCTCTTGATTCGGTTGCACTTTGTGCATGGTTTACCTCCGTTGGAATAAATGATTGTGGGGCATCATTCAATGCCCTCCCAAAGGCGTAATCCTTTTAGATACGGCCTTTGGGGGAATATCGAAATGTTGGGTGGGTCAGGTTTGAGTTCGGGCGTGAAGTTTTGCCCCCAGAGACAGAGAATGGATGGTGAGAGGTGCGGTGAAGCACCTCTCGAAAGATGACGGGTTAGGTCATCTTGTCTCCGTTAGAAATATGGGTTGTAATCGTCCCTGAAAGCGTAGGGATTATTTGCATCTGTCACGATGCCGTCTCTATGCACGCCGGGATAAACTATCCGATCATCATCGACAACCGGGGGGATGGTCCACGGGTTCGTTTCCCGCGATATGCGCAAAGCATCGGTCATCCGCTGCCAGTAGTGCAGGCTGCCGCCATTAGCGCACCGCCATCCAACGCCGCGCTTTTTGCTGCTCAACGTTGTGTCGAGCTGAACATCAGCGCCGCAGATGGGACAGCAGGCAGGCAGCATCGGGTAGTATCCTGCTGGGGGATCAGGGGCGCGCTCTCCGCCATCTTTGAGATGGTCGGCCACCTCGTCAACCGCTGGACAGTGCTTCCCCAAATAGCAGGTACATTTCCCGTTTTTGCCAACCCGATGGACGCGGGGGTGAACGTTCTCCCCAAAATCCACCAGGTAGAAATACCCATCCGCCGTAATGGTAGTTGGGGTGTCCACGCCGGTTTGCACTAAGTCGAGAATATTCGGTGTGCCTTCGGTGATAGACGTATTCATTTGTTTTCCTCCGTTCGCCGAAGGCGTGCCTCCGGCAATACCCTGGCGCTAACCGCACAGCACCAGGGGTTATGTATCTCCTGATGCGGACAGGTTTGCAGAGATGGATTACGGGGATCTCATCTGCAGAGCGATGGGGATCGTTCGGCCACAGTAAGAGCCTCTTCACGAGGATCGTACCGAGGTTTAGGGGAATCGTCGTTGTGAACGGTGAAACTGATAATCAATTGATCGTCGATCTGGTCGATGTAGATATGGCCCCAAACGCTAAATCTTGGAAACTCGATCTCCTCGATCAGCGCATTGATATCCAACGTGATGCTCAGGTCGGCGAAAGTCTGATCGCCGTCGTCAACGTTCAGGGTAGCTTTTGTTACTGACATTATTTACCTCCGTTATCGAGCTACTCGGAGAGCATCAAGTCACAAATGCCCATCCGTTTAGCGCGCATAAGCAGATCACGGATTTCCCCGCTTGCTCCATCTCCGAGTTCGGCATCCAGATTGGAGAAGGCATTCTGGACGTTGATGCAGACCGTGCTCTCGCCAATCGCGAAAGCATATTCGCGAGCGATATCGAGTACATCTGGGGATACTTCGGCGTAGCCTGCTACAGCCATACTGATTTGGTACATGGGTTTACCTCCGTAAAATTGATAGTTTTCTCCGTCAGGGAGCTTGATGCTCCCCCAAAGGCGACATGCTCAGAACATCACCTTTGGGCGGGCATCAAGCTGGACGAATCAAAAAACGCCGGGCAAGCGCCTGGCGTTTTCCTCCGTCAATAGATCGAAGTTGAAATATTACACAGAATTGCTTTTCAATAATTCTGCGGTTGATGGCATGTTTCTTGTCGGCGACATAATCATGTACGGCCAATGACCAGATACTTGTTCGAAGCCGATTTGTGCCCAATGACGCACCAGCTTGTTGGTGGCTTCTTCAATAGACATGTCCCCGTACGGGCTGGGTTCTGGCTCACCGTCACGATGAGCGCTGCCGGAGTATTGCGTCGGAAACGGGTGGATGACAACCAGGTTGCTATCACCGGCGAAATGGTAGATCAAACGTGACATGACAGCCAGGCCAAGGTTACGCCCTCGATATTCCGGTGAGATTACCAGGTGATTGAACAAGAGCAGTTTGTTGCCGTTCCATTTTTGTGACTGGCAATCATCCTCACCTGAACTCATTGTATTGAGCAAGGCAGGGTACGATTTGATCAGACCGAATTTATCCAGAACTTCAAAGTAAGACTGAGCAGAGCCTTCGCTGTGTGCCAACGGATCTAAGATGTAGAACAGGAATTGTCCCATTATGATTTCTTCGCCTATCCCAGCATCCCAATCGTGCAGCTTGCCATAGATGTCAGTTACGTAGTCGGTTGGTTCTGTTCCAACGATTGGGATTAACTCTGTTGATGCGGTGATATATACCAGATCCATAGCTAATTCAGGCATAAAGTACCTCCGTCGTTCATTGTGGTGTGTTGTTTCATCCGAGCGGAATAGCGTCCCGGCTGATTGGAATTACGATTCATCAGGATGAGCCTGCTCTGCCTGGGATACACTATTGGTGATCGCCAGGTACGTTTCTCCCAGTAGTTCGCCGTCAGAAGCAATCGAGAATGTGTACCGGCCACGATGGTCGAAGGAAAAATCTTCCTTGACCAGGATATTGTGGGCATGACTTTCGCCGACCGTGATATTGGCGGAGAACACGTCGATGATTTTCTCACCCCCTTCGCGTTCCGCTTTGATGGTGATCGGATATGTCCCCGGTTCTGCCAGCAGGCGGGCGAAAAGCGTAAAGTTGTGCGTTCCAGGGCGTTCCGAAAACCTGATATTGTTGAACACATCGACGACGGTAGGGCGTTCGCCCATGCCCATCGTGACGTACTCGCAGGTCACGAACATATTAACGATAGGGTGCATACAATTTTTCCTTTTCTAAATTATTTTGTTTCGGGATAGAGAAACGAAATTCGCTGACGTTATGCTATACTTTTTCGGACCATCCGGGGTGGGGTTTGTGCGTTTGAAAACCCGATCCTGACCTGAGATCATGTCATCCCTCGGGCAAGCGGATTGGATAAAACAGCCTGCTTTGATCTGCCACTGGTCGTTCTGGGAGAATTGTTCTCCGGGCGTGTATCGTTCAGAATTGGAGCTAAAAAGCCTCCCATGCTTTTTAGTGTAATTGTTTGACAGGAGTGAATAATGGACTTTGAAGAAAAAATCGACCAAGAAATTAAGATCGAAAAAGAACAACCCGGTCAATCGGGGGTTTGGGATTTATTCGAGAACAGCCAAGTGGATGAAAGGTTAATCATCCTCAACAAAATGCAAGCAGCCGATGTGCTGGATGCTGAATATGCCTTTGAGTTTTTGACCACGATTAAATCCGACTTTGATTTGACGACTAAAGAAGGGCGCGCAAACTATGCTGACCTTTTGAATAAGCTACGAGATGAAAAACCGGATGTTTTTTGGCATGATAGCCATTATTACAATCAAGATTTGATTACTTTTGCCATTCTTGAAGAGCGTTGGGATGATATTCCCCAACTATTGAACCCCTTCACATCGGGTAAGCATCTTGACGTATTCTATACAGTAATTAGCCAACTCAAATATCATGGGCGTACCAAGATTGTATTGGAAGCCATGGTATCTGCTTACCCTGGCATTCAGGCTTCTTCGGAATATATCTATGGGGCCGATGAAGAATTTGCCGGGGAACTATCCGAAGTCATGCTCATTGATTATTTGGAATCATCCGATCATCCTCGCCCGGACGACCCTGCTTTTTTAGATAAAGCCGGTTCTCTGGTAGAGTGGAAAAAGGGGTGGCTGGATTGGTTTGTGCCAAGAATTACCCAAGCCAAATCAACAGAGTGGACCTCAGACGATTTTCTTGAAGATATTAACAGCGAAGAATGGCGAGAGAAGTTCAAGAACCTGCTGTTAGAGTTTATAGCCGGTGAATGGAAAAAGGGATTACCATTATCTCGCTGTATTCTGGCCTGGCATCAATTATTTGAGATTTTCCATACACAATTTGGAAGTCTCGGTAAAAACAAAAAGCGTGACAAAATATCAAAAGAAGTTTTTTTAGCGCGTTGCATCATTCCGAATGCGAAGAAAATGGACGAAACAATAAGCGGGCATTTTTCAATGATGGGTGGAAAACCTTATGAAGTTTCTGCGGGTCTTGAATTGTTGCCAAATTTCTTGGTGTTTATTGAAACGCTTGGCATTATTCAACATGCACAAAAACAAAATGCGCTCGGAGAAATTAGAAAACGTATTGTTTCGAATATCCCAAATGTATTGAGTTATTATGGTGCTGACCCAATCTTGCTTGAAAACCTGGCTGTAGCCTGGATGAATAAATAAAAAATGTTTATTGGCACGCACACCGAGCGGGACAGAACTCAGATCCACAGTCGAAGCCTGGCGTGATGAATGTACTGAAAAGGAAGCAAGGAAATGAACTTTGGTATCACGAAAACTATTCCGCAAAAAGAAAGTCAGGCAGATGTTGATAAACTCTATGACGGCAGCCTGAGCGAGTTTGAATTCCATAAGGCAGGTGGTCCAGGCAAATTGAACATTGGGGATTATGTCTACACCATTTATCGTCACCAACTGGTCGGGCGTTTGAAAATCACACGTTTTGTGGAAGGGGCAACCAATCCGAAATCTGGCAAGCCGCGCACCCTGATCTACGTTGCTTGTCCTGGCGAGTACCTTGAGAACCCGATCCCTAAAAAGGGGCACCAGGGAACTCGTTATTATGATGGAAGTGAATGGCCAGAATAATTTAATCTTAGGCGGATAAATTCTGCCCCCATTATCATTGAGACCCTACAGCGTGTAGAAATAGTTCCTGGTGAGCTGATGATGTGGGCGAATTAATACACATGATAACCACATTTATCAGTGTTATAATAGCGATATTCACCCGATAACCCCCGATTTCAGGGGTGTTATCTACGAAAAAATACACCTGATAATACAAATGCAATCGATATGGAGCAGCACATGAACACTGACGAGAACCTGGTAGCCGCCCTCCAAAGTGCAATGCCAACAAATCTCGAAACCATGGAAGAATGGCAAATGAAAGCAATTGCTAAGGCCATTGCCATGATTGTGCGTAACGGATTGGAAGATTTGCATGCCGATGGAGAAATTAGCGATGCTTTGATGGCTAAACTCAATCCAGTCATCCGCAATGGGATATACAGCGGCTTGCACGCCTTAGGGGATGGTCATCCGATATACATACTATTTGGACTACACTTGGTTCCAAAATACTGGGAGCAGCCGCAATTCCTTGAGGATTACGAACGGTATCTGGCATTAGGAGAATAAGTAGGCTATGAATTTGGAAGCATTCCAATCGTTCCTTGAAGATATCGAGGAACGCTCGCCACACACCATCCGGGCATATCTCTCCGATGTGTGCCTGTTTGGACGCTGGTTCGAACAGACCAACGCCAAAGAACTGACCCCGCAGCG
>CAYQQX010000202.1:0-7726 GCA_964419495.1 uncultured Anaerolineales bacterium | reverse complement strand
GGGGGTAGGTTACCTCAGGGGGTTTGGATTGTCAACTATTTTTGGGGCGAATTAGTGCCCCCACGAGAATAATGACCACGATGACCACTGCGCCCACGATCAACCCGGGGAAGTGAGTTTGTGGTACCTCGACATCTTCGGGGTAAAGGGGCATAGGTGTTGGTGTGACATCATCAGTTTGCGATGTCAGTTCTGCGAGAGCAGTTCCTGGCACGAGCAGCCAAATGCATAACAAGATGATAGGGATAAGCCTGACAAGGCGGGAAGGCTTCACAAATTGGTCTCCTTAAATTCCTGAATATTGCGTTTATTAAACCACATAAAATCCGATATATGATGTGGTATCATGGGGCGAATTTTCGAGACTTCAAAGATAGAATTCGATCGGAGAACTCAACCATGGCACTCTTACACGGCCGTTTGGCAAATACCGTAGTGATGTATGCAATTCTTATGGCCCTATGGGGGTTTTGGCGCTTCTTTCGCAAACAGGGCATGGATAGCAGCTATTGGGGGGCCGTAGTAATCGCTGAAGTGTTAATCTTGATCCAAGGAGCGGTTGGCGTCTTCATGCGAATCAGTGGAATTCTGCCTGCTCGCGGGTGGTTCCATATTCTTTATGGAATAGTTGCCGCTATTTCTCTGCCTGCGGTTTATATGTTTACTAAGGGACGTGATGAACGTCGTGACATGTTGATCTATGCAGCGATATTCTTATTTTTGACTGGCATTGCGCTACGCGCCATGGCAACCGGCGGCGTAGGCTAATTCATCGAATGAAAAACTAAACCAAAATATTGGAAGGATTATTTAAGTGAAAATATTAACTGATTGTGCAGCTGATCTACCCTGGGACGAAGTTGAAGATTTAGGTGTCACTGTTGCGCCCTTGTATATCCAATTCCCCGAGGGCGAAACCAACTCTGCTGACCTCACTCCAGATGAGTTCTATGACCGATTGCAGGAGATGTCTCCGAATATCCCCACAACTGCGCAGCCAGCGCCTGGGATTTTTGAAAACCTGTATCGCAAGTTAGCTGAAGCCGGTGAAGAGATTCTCTCGATTCATATTTCATCAGGATTGAGTGGAACCATTCAATCGGCCCGATTGGGTGCCCAGCAAGTTGCCGATACTGCCGTAACTGTCTTTGATAGTATGACCCTTTCAGGGGCCCAACGCTTCCAGGTGATGACCGCTGCATTGGCGAATAAGGCCGGCTGGGCGAAAGATGCCATCATGGAGCGTCTCGAACACGTTCGTGAAAATACTGAAGTGATTTACACTTTGGACACACTGGAATACCTGGCTCACGGCGGACGGATTGGCCGAGTTCAGGCTTTAGCCAGTTCGCTGTTGAATATAAAGCCGGTTATTCGCGTCGATCGTGCCGATGGTCAGTACAGCACCGTTAACAAAGGTAGAACTTTGAAAAAGGCCATGAGCATGATGGCCGATCATCTGGCTGAGATGTATCAGGATGACTCGCCCGTTTGGGTTTCAGTGATGCACGGTCAGATGGCTGAAAAGGCCGATGAATTCGCCCAGATGCTCAAAGATCGTCTTGATGTTGCTAAGATTGAAACTTTGCGAATTTCTCCGGTTCTTGGTGTTCATACTGGCCCAGGTATTGTTGGGGCCACTGTTGTTCCCATGCGCCTGATGGCTGAATTTGTTTAGATTAAAGGTGGGGTGCACCTTTGAGGTACGACCCAAGGGGATTTTGGATGGTTCAAATGGAATTTACCAAACGTACAGATCATCTGCGCCCTGAGGGGGCTTATCAGGTTTTGGCGCGCGCCCAAGCTTTAGAAGCCGAAGGTCGCCAAATCATCCATCTAGAAATAGGTCAGCCAGATTTTGATACCTATGACCATATTCGTCAAGCTGGATCCGAGGCCATCGAAAATGGGATGACCCGTTACACCCCTCCAGCAGGGTTGCCCTCGCTGAGGGAGGTCATTGCCGAAGGAGCCAGTCTCCGTCTGGGTGTGGACGTTGACCCGAATGAAGTGGTGGTTAGCCCAGGGGCAAAGCCCAATCTCTTTTTCCCGACGATCGCGCTCATCGAAGAGGGGGATGAAATCATCTACCCTGACCCAGGATTTCCCACCTATGAAGCCATGATCGGTGTGGCTGGTGGCGTACCCGTGCCGGTTTCTCTTAAAGAAGAGAATAGCTTTTCCTTTGACTTGAATGTCTTCGATGATCTGATCAACTCGAAGACCAAGTTGATCATCCTCAATTCACCCAGCAACCCTACCGGCGGCGTCATCCCTGTGGAAGATCTGGAGCATATTGCCGCAGCCGCACAGCGCTATGATGCCTGGGTTCTCTCGGATGAGATTTATACGCGCATCGTTTATGATGGTTTGGAAGTCCCCTCGATTTATTCTCTCCCTGGGATGGCTGAGCGCACGATCATCATGGATGGCTTTTCTAAAACGTATGCCATGACCGGCTGGCGGTTAGGTTACGGGATCATGCCCCGGGAGCTAGCCAGGCGCGTGGGTTTGTTGCTCACCCATTCGGTAGGCTGCACTGCTCACTTCACTCAGTTTGCGGGCATCGAAGCATTGACCGGTCCTCAGGATCAGGTCGATCGCGTTGTTGCTGAATATCAAAATAGGCGCGATGTCATCGTTGACGGTTTGAATGCAATCCCTGGCATAAGCTGCCAAAAACCACAGGGCGCATTTTACGTATTCCCCAATGTCCAATCTTTTGAAAAATCATCGGACGATTTGGCCAATTATCTACTTGATGAAGCGGGAGTGGCCTTATTGCCCGGGTCATCATTTGGATCTGGCGGGGAAGGATATCTGCGGCTTTCGTATGCTAATTCAGTCGAGAATATCCAAAAGGCGTTAGGGCAAATGGAAATCGCGCTTAGCCGTTTTAATTGAGAAATCGAATTACGCAACTGTTGGGTGTATTTTTGGTTTAATACGGTGGATAAGGAGCATTTATGCAGTATCGAAGATTAGGAAGGGCAGGAGTTAAGGTTTCGGTGATTGGCTTAGGCACCAACCGATTTGGCTCTGACGCAGTTCCCCAAGAAAAGGTAAAGGACATCATTGATGCCGCGCTGGATGCGGGTATTAATTTTGTCGACACAGCTGATGCATATACCAAAGGCGAATCAGAAAGAACCTTAGGATCTGCCCTAAAAGGACGCTGGGACAAAGTAGTTCTGGCGACCAAATTCTATTTCCCCACAGGCGAAGGCCCCAATGATAAAGGCAACTCGCGCCACCACATCATGAATGCGGTTGAAGCAAGTCTGCGGCGGTTAGATAGTGATCACATTGATCTCTATTATGTGCACCGCTGGGATGCTGAAACACCCATTGAAGAAACGTTGCGAGCTTTGGATGATCTCATCCGTCAAGGAAAGGTGCGTTATATAGGTGCGTCCAATTTTGCTTCCTGGCAGTTGGCGCATTCAAATCTTATCGCAGAAATTAACGGCTGGACATCCTTTGTGGCTTTGCAGTCCCACTATCATTTGCTAGAGCGCGAGGTTGAGAAGGAAGTTCGACCTTATTGTGAGCAATTTGACGTGGGCTTTGTGCCCTATTTCCCCCTGGCGGGTGGTTTTTTGACAGGCAAATACAATCGCGGGGAAGGTGCGCCGGTCGGAACAAGAGGCGAATCAAGCCCATACGTGCAAAAGTATATGACCGACTCAAATTATGATATTGTTGAGAAGCTCGAAGCTTGGGCACAGGATCATGAGCGTAGTTTGTACGAATTGGCGGAAGCCTGGTTGATGGCACAGTCATCGGTCTGCTCGGTGATCTCAGGTGCGACCAAGGTAGAGCACATTCTCAGCAACGCGAAAGCGGCAGATTGGGCTTTAAGCGAATCTGATCTTGAGGAAATCGAGGCGATCAAATCGCCAGAAAAATAAAATTTTCTTTTGGAGGAATCATGACATCTATTGCTATTGTTACCGATACAGATTGCAGCTTACCTTTTGAGCTCTCTGACAAGTTGGGCATTCGACAGGTGCCCATCAACATCCTTTTTGGGGAAGAAACGTTTAGGACAGAGTTCGATATCAATGATGTGCAGTTGTTTGAGCGCATCGATCGTGATGGAGCGTTGCCGACAACATCGGCTCCCTCGCCAGGTCAATTTGCAGAAGCCTACCAGGCTGCCTTCAATGCAGGTGCTGATGAAGTAATCTGCTTCACTGTGAGTGGGGAAGTTAGTGCCACCTATGGCGCGGCAGTCAATGCCAAAGAGTTAGTGCCTGATAAAACGATCACAGTTGTTGATACACGCAGTCTAAGTTTGGGGCAGGGGTTCCAGGCTTTGGAAGCAGCAGAATTAGCTAAGGCAGGTAAGAGCCGCGATGAGATCATTGCCGCGGCAACAAGTATGGAAGAACGCTCACATTTCTTTGCGGCATTGTCTACTTTGAAGTATCTGGCGATGAGCGGTCGAGTTGGTCATCTGGCCGCGGGGATGGCGAACATGCTAAATATAAAGCCAATCTTGACCATTCAGGATGGTAAACTAGATATGCTCGAAAAGATCCGCACCAAGAGCAAAGCTTGGGCGCGCCTTTTTGAGCTGACAGCGGAGGCAATTGGAGATCAGGAAGTCGAGCGTATGGGCATTGTCCACGTGGCAGCTGTTGAACAGGCCAAGGAATTCGAAGCGCAGTTGCGGGATAAAGTAACTTGTCCTGATGATATCCTAATTGCCGATCTCACTGCGGGCTTGGCTGTTCACTCAGGGGCAGGTATGGTGGGTGTGGGGTTTGTGCTGGCAGAGTGACAAACCCTTGACGATAAGACCAGTAATGTGACCGCCGGATAGTGATACCTGGCGGTTTTTTGTTGCTTATCTAACCTCCTTTTGATATGATGGTTTTGTGCCAATTAAGGAGAGATGATCATGAAAGAACATCGTGGGGAAGCATGTCGGGTGAGTAGAATTGATTCTTCAAAACTAGTGCGTAGAAAATAAACAGATTCAAGGAGATTGACGATGAAACTAACCGAGCTTTGGGTAACAAAAGGAAAACCAACCGTGTCCTTTGAATTATTTCCTGCACGCACAGAAAAAGCTGCCCTAAATCTAGATAAAGCCATAGATAAATTGGCTGATTTAGAACCTGATTTTGTATCAGTCACTTTTGGAGCAGGTGGTTCTACGCGTAAAGGGTCGTATCAACTGGCAGAAAAGCTGAAGAATGAGAAAGGGCTAGAAGTCCTAACCTATTTCACCTGTTATGGGTTGGGACCTGAAGAAATTATTTCTGCTCTTGATGATTATCAAGCGTTGGGAATCGAGAATGTGCTGGCAGCGAGAGGTGATGAGCCCCGTGAAGGCAATTTTGTACCTCATCCAGAGAGCCTGCCGTATGCATCAGATTTAATTGCCTTTATTCGGCCAAAATATGATTTTTGTTTGGGTGCGGCAGCATACCCCGAGGGTCATATCGAGGCTATTAGTTTAGAGAAAGATCTTGAATTCTTAAAGTTGAAAGTTGATTTGGGCGCAGATTTCATCATCACAAACTATTGTTACGATAATCGATACTTCTTTGAATTTTTAGAAAAATGCCTTGCGATTGGTATAGATGTTCCCATTTTGCCTGGTGTGATGCCGATTTATAGCATCAAGATGATGAATATTCTGGCCGGAATTTGTGGTGCCACCATAACTGAAGAAATTAATCATGGAATTGCTGCCTTGCCCGAGGGTGATACTGCAGCTTTGGCTGATTTTGGCATCGAATTTGCTGTCAAGCAGTGCACAGAATTGCTCGAGGCAGGAGTGCCTGGTATCCACATTTACACCATGGATCGCAGCAAAGCCTCGGTGGGAATTGTCACGCAATTAAGAGAGAAAGGCCTGTTGTAAGCTTTTGTTCCTTTAAAAAGAATAGAATTTACGCACTTGAACCGCAGAGATCGCGGAGTCCGCAGAGTTACTCTGCTATTTCCCACAAATTCTCTGCGCTCTCGGCGTACTCTGCGGTAAATGATGATCAACTGCGTAAGTCCTAAAATAAAAACACCCTGCATTCGCAGGGTGTTTTTGCTGGGGGCCAGGGATTCGAACCCCGACTGACGGTTCCAGAGACCGCTGTCCTACCATTAGACGAGCCCCCACTGCGCAGCGGATTTTACCATTGGCAGATTAGTTCGTCAATTTTGATCGCCGAGATTTACCAGAATTGCGATTGCATTGTCAATGCGCTCGAGTACTTTCTCTCGTCCGACAATTGTCATGGTCTCAAATATGGGAGGGCTGACCTTTTGGGCAGTGATCGCATTACGCAAAAACCCAAAGATGTGACCTGCCTTCAAGCCTAGTTCAACAGCAAGATTGCGTAATGGTTGGTTTGCAGTCTCTTCGCTGAAATCAGGGAGGGAAGCGATCAGTTGGCGAATTCGTTTTGCCATGGTCAAAGATTCGGCAACGGACATTTTTTTGCCAACTAAAGATTCGGGCTCGGGGTGGATTGCCTCTTTGAAGAAAAACCCTGCCTTCTCAGGTGCTTCATCTAGCTTGGCCAACCGGATTCGCAAAGCTGCCGCAATCTGTTCGAGTTTTTCCTGATCATCAGCTTTATAGCCTGCCTCTTCGAAAAAGGGCTTGATCAATATAGCCAACCCCGTAGGATCTATTTCGCGAATATGCAAACCATTGAAGTGATCCAATTTACTGAAGTTAATCGCTGCTGGGGATGGGTTGAGTTTTTCGAGACTGAATTTTTCAATCAGGTCTTCGAGGCTGAAGAACTCAGTTTTGTCATCATAACTCCATCCAATCAGGGCCATCCAATTGACCACTGCCTCAGGCAGGTACCCCATGCCCTCGAAATCGCCAAGGAAAATAGATTTGCCCTCTTTTTGGAGCGCCTCGGTATCGCGCTTACTCATCTTGCCTTTTCCATCAGGTTTCAGGAAGATCGATGGGTGTACCCAGGTGGGTTGCTCCCATCCGAAGGCATTGTAAATGTGCCCGTGAAGGGGGAAAGTTGGCAACCACTCTGAAGTGCGGATGACGTGGGTGATACCCATCAGGTGATCATCGACAACTACAGCCAAATGATATACCGGAAGACCATTAGACTTTACTAGGATGTAATCATCCAGGGTGTTGTTTTCAACCGTGATATCACCGCGGATGGCATCGGTGACAGTTATGCTGCCCTCGGAGGGCATTTTGAAACGAATGACATAACTTTCGCCAGCAGAAATGCGAGTGTCAGCATCTTCTAGGTTTAGGTCCCGAGTTGGACAGGAATCGCGATGCTTCTTTCGTTCCCCTGGGGTGGCTTCTTCGTCAAGCTTGGGCGAGTCGCAGAAGCAGTAATAGGCATGTCCACTTTCGATGAGTTGACGCGCATATTTTTCGTAAATTTTTCTGCGTTCAGTCTGTCGATAAGGTCCGTATGAGCCGCCGATATCGGGGCCTTCGTCCCAGTCGAGACCCAGCCAGCGCAGGCTTTCCATGAGTTCTTCTTCAGCACCTGCGACATAACGCTTTTGGTCGGTGTCTTCAATGCGCAAGATGAACTGCCCCCCTGTTTGACGGGCGAGCAAGTAATTGTATAAGGCAGTACGTCCGCTCCCCAGGTGGGTTCTGCCAGTAGGGGAGGGGGCAAATCGAACGCGAGCAGGTTGGGAGGATGATGGCATATTGATCCTAGAAAATGTAATCCGTTCTTGTGTCAAGCATAAGAACCTATAAAGTTGATTT
>CAYQQX010000201.1:0-7733 GCA_964419495.1 uncultured Anaerolineales bacterium | reverse complement strand
AGACCTGATCTTCTTGTTTTTTGTGCAAACTTTTTACTGTTAAGGTACTAATGATGATCATGCCCCTCAGCGGATAAGTTCTCTACGCCGGGCAGTTTTCCCACTAACATCTGTGGCTTATGGATCAAGATAGGTAAGTGCTGTGGGCAAATCCAATAATGCTCACCCTGGAAATTCATGGAGATCAGGGGTACCTGCTCGCTGTTGCGCTGGCAATGTGCGCATTTGGCTTCATGGTCTGTCATTTTGATAATTCTCCTTATAAATTTGTGGAAGTGGTCGCAAAGTAAGTAATTGTGTCATGCTGAGGCCATAGGCCGAAACATCTTGTGAAGCATAAACAATATTGGTAAGAGAAAACTGCGCTTCGCTAGATCCTTCGCCTTCGTCTCAGAGTGACAACCTTTTTTCTATCTTTTACAAATCATCAACTAACAATTTGTCTTAGTATACCGCGCGAAAACCAAAACTGGTTTGCGCAAGCGCAAACTAGTTTTTGGAAAATCTGTCTTTATGGAAATCTGTTAAGTGATTAATTTTTCGGGGAACGGTGAAAATGCTGGTGTATTCCGAAATCTATTTCTATTAGTGTCATTCTGAACGCAGCGAAACCAAGTGAAGCATGCCCTGCGATCGAAGATCGTGTCGAAGGGAATCCCTGAAATCTAACGATTAGCAAGTAAAGTCAGATAGTGGGGATTCCTCGCCTCGCTCGGAATGACAGTGGGTCCGTTTGTGTGGACAGAATAGTGAACACCATGATAATCACCACTCCCAGCCTATCAATTTTCGAGTTATTTACGCCGCAAAGTGATCACAATGAATACGCCCATGACCACAATCACTAATATGACCAGCGGAATAATTGGGGCGGCTTGCTCGACAATGCCCGGCTGGGGAATAGGCGTGCGTGTGGGGCTGGGCGTCGGGGTAACATCCAGGGTTGGCTCAGTCACACACTCATTCGACGTAACCACAATGTTGTAGAAAACATCTTCGTCGGGGGCGGCGCCGCTGTTCACTGTGACCGCCCAATCACCCGAGATGGGACTCAAGAGCGTGTACAGGTTAATATTGTTGCCTCTCTGAACTGAGAAATTTGGATAGCCGCTGTCGACGGTGGTGCCATCAGGATCGCTGATTTCTAACACGGGCCCACCAGCAACGAAGTTCAACGCCAGACTCATTTCACAAACATTGGCTCCTACAGTAATCGGGTCAACTTGCGAAGGCTGTCCTGGGTTGACGTATCCGGCAATTTGCTGCACTTCTCCGACGATACCCTGCCGGCAGGCGACAAAGAAGTTGACCAACTCTTCACCTTTCCTGGCAAAGAGATATTCGCCATCGGTCTTATCGGCCAGGCCGCGCAGCAAATCCCAATCGACATGCGCTTCCGTTGGCCCAATGCCCACGGTGCAGATGGTGGTATCCATCTCGTTTGCGCGTACAGGTATCTCGGCCAAAATTTGATCTTCACCGGGCCCGACATTAGTTTGCCCATCACTGAGCAATATCACCAGCGTCGGCTTATCAGGGTCGGCATTGCGCACCAGCTCTTCGAGGGCGTCGTCCAAGGCTGCGTAGATATTGGTCTGGAACTGGGGTTCGAGTTGAATGATCTTGCCTTCAACGGCATCCAGGTTGGGCGTCAATTCTTGGATTAGGGCCGATTCAGTCGAGAAGATTACCAAGCCGACAATTGACACCCTGCGTCCCGCAGTTTGATCTAATCGAGATAGATCGAGCAAGGTTCTGGCAGCAAGTTTGGCCAGATCGATCTTGCGAGGGATGCCTAGATCATCGATCATACCTTCATAATCACCTTTGAGCAATTCATAATTGGCATCCACGAAATATTGATCGCGCTGAGCCATGAGCTCAAAATAGCCTAAAGCATCCATGGCTTCGGTGCGGCCATTCTGTGTCGCGACATAATCTTCCCTGAGAGGAATATATTCTGGATTCCCCAGATATGGCACGGTATCTCGTAAAATTTGTTTTTGGTCTAAACTAATCCCCGCATTGGCGCATGCCTGGTCGATCCAGTGATCAAGCTCAGCCAGGGTCAACGAGACCGCGATCTGAAGCGTAAATTGAGGCGATGGATTGCAATTATTCTCGGCCAGAGTGCGCCCTATGCCAACACGGATACTCTCGAGGCTATCGCCAAATTCATTCTCCAAAAACCAGGTATCTAAGGCATCTTGGGCAGTCTGTAATGCTTCAGATGCCGCTACAAATTCTGGGGTTTCGATAAGCGCAGCTAGCTGATCATTAATCTCTTGCAGCTCGGCACCGCCCTCGATGGCAGCGATCTCGTCATTTAATGCTAACAGCTCTTGGGGCAAATCGTCGGAGAGGATGGGGTGCTTCATGCTGTCAGAGACATCCAACACCAGCACAACCTGAATGATGTCGTCGGGGTCATCAGGAGTATCCTGCCCGAAAAGGGAAGCAAACACTGCATTTGCAGGCACCAGCATGACAAACGTAGCAACCAGTATGATCAATAAGATTATTCTCAACTTCATGGGGAACCTCCCAGCACTGCTTGGCTCATGAGAAGGACTGCTATGATTATTCTAGCACAAGAAATTGAACCCAGATACTTTGCCAGTGTACTACGTGTGAGACGGTAAAATTATCATGATTATTTTACCGTCTCACTTGTGCAGATTTCGGTTTGGGCTTGCTAATCATTTCAGGAAACTTTTCAACATCTGCGGGATTGGTGATTATCGTGGTGTTCAATATTCGGGGCACACTTTCGACTCAACTGTCATTCCGAGCCGCCGCAGGCGCGCTTGTGGCGAGCGAGGAATCTCGGGTATCTCAATACGCTTTCTAATCGCTCGGATTCAGGGATTCTTCACCCCTTCGGGGTTCAGAATGACAGAAAATTAGTTGTTTTTCGGATTAATGCGAGAGCAAACTGGCACAATATTACACCACCATTTCCTCCAATCCCAAATCTGCTTAATTAAAAATACCACCATTAGAAAGTATAATTGAAATGCACACCAAATTCATTGAAGGAAATATACATGCCCAAGGTTACAATCAGACCTGTCGTTGGCGATGAAATGCTTGAAATTGCTTACTGGATGTCCAGTTATGCATTCAGGCCTTCGCCGCCATTCCCCAACAAAGAAGAACGCCTTGAGCTTATCCGAACCCGCAAGGGCATCGATTATTTCGCCCTGTTCGAAGATGATGCACCCGCGGCGGTTGCGGCCAGCACCCCGTTGACGCAAAACGTGCGTGGCAAAGTGTATCCCATGAGCGGCATCTACAATGTAGTCACGCACCCTGGGTACCGGCGCAAAGGATATTCCAGGCAAGTGCTCGCTGCGCTGCTATCCACTGTGCGCGACAAAGGCTGGGCATTCACTTGCCTTTATCCTTTCCGAGAATCTTTCTACCAACGCCTTGGCTATATCACTTTCCCGCAAGCTCGCATTGCTAAGTTCTCTCCATCCACATTGCAACCCTTATTAAAGGAAGATCTGGCTGGGGAACTTGAAATCATCATGATCAAGGATGGCTATCAAGTTTATCGAGATTGGCTATATGATATTCAGCCCAGCGTTCATGGTATGGGGATTTTCCAATACGACAATCAAGCCAGCGCAGCAGCTAATCAAAGTTGGGTTGCCATCGCCCGAGAAGAAGGCGAACCAATCGGGCTGATGTTGTATGCCTTGAAAGGTGAAGAGGTCACTAGGTTCAATTTCCGTGCACAGCGCTTTATTTACAAAAACAGCCTGGGAAGGTATTTGCTCCTGGAGTGGATTGCGCGCCACATCGACCAGGCCAATCAGGCCGAGATTTGGCTGCCACCGTTTGAGCTCCCCGAAACCTGGCTGGCTGATATGAAAGTTCAAACTGAGCCGGCCTGGATTCCCCCCATGGGCCGCGTGCTGGATATGGAAACAATCACCGGAATGGGTGTTGGAGAAGGAAGCTTCACAGCACAGATCAGCGATCCCCTATGCCCCTGGAATGAGGGTGTTTGGCAGTTTGAGTCCGCAAACGGCGTTTTAGCCGTGAGCAAAGGGGGCAGCGCAGAATGTGAGTTGAACATCAACGCCCTCTCGGCCCTGTTTTATGGCACGCATGACCCCGGTGATTTCGCGCTGCGCGACTGGGGCAACCCAACACAGGAGCTTCGGTCGACTATGCGCAGAATGTTTCCGGCTAAATTGCCTTATCTGCATGAAATTTATTGATCCTTAACTCAAGTTGCCTCCATACGGTGCAACATCCTGAGCGGAGACGCCCCTTACCGACCTTCGACTACCACTTCGACACCCTGCGACAGGCTCAGGATTCAGCTCAGTGTCCGCTCAGACAGGATTTGTTTTTTTTCTCGCATTTGGGCGTCGTAGTCGCCGGTACTGAGCGAAGTCGAAGTAAAGGATTATTGTATCAGGCAGCAACTCAGGTTTCTTAAGACCATTCGCGTCTTTATCTTATCTGGAGAATAACACTGCGCCGTCGTAGCCTCTCCATTCCCGATCGATCTCCAAGGAGAGCCAAATGTCAAACGTGCACAGAACCACGCCAGAGGTAAGCCAGAGTGACCGACTAATCTCGATTCATGATAAAGCCATTCGAGCAGAGAGTGTGCCCCAATTCGCCGAAGACGTCCTTCCGGAAGTGGCTTCTCTAGCCGATGTTAGTGAAGCGCTAGTGTATCTCCACCCAAATGAGCATTTCCAATCTTTGGGATTCCCCGAAGGGGATATGGAGAAATTAGCCGCTATTGTTCCCAAACATTTCGAACAGCTGACCCAGCAGGAATCCATCCGAAGCACCGCTGTGTCTTCTTCCGACTTCTGGAAGCCCCAGACAAAATTAATCTTGCACCCGATGCAAGATAATGGCACTTGCGTTGGCGCGATCGGTCTGCTTCAAGGCGGCGATCAACTACCGATCTCTGACGAAAAATGGGTTGGATTATTAGCGTGTTTGGGACGATTGGCGAACGGACTTTTAGAGCGAGATTTACTCGAAAAACAGGTTGGTCGTCTCAACAACTATGTTACGGTCAGCTCGATGCTGGTGCAGCCGTTGGGCTTGCATGATATGCTAGAGGCTGCGCTGTACTGCTGTATGGAAACCACTTCTGCGCAGGCCTCATCGATTTTGCTCTTGGGGGAAAACAAAGCGCACTTCCATTTTTACCAGGTCGAAGGTCCAGCCAAGCCTGTGCTTGACGCGGCCACCTTCCCGATTGGTAAAGGCATTGCCGGGGCGGTGTTAGAGAGCCAGGAGTCTGAGATCATCAATGACGTGCAGAGCGATACGCGCTTCTATAAAAATTTCGACTCCGAATCAGAGTTTCAGACTCACAATATGATCGCCATTCCGCTGACCGCAGGAGAGGAAAAAGTTGGTGTGCTAGAAGTGCTAAACAAAGTTGATGGAGCTGACTTTACAGAAAACGAACGGCTAACGCTGATGATGATGGCCGAAGAAATCGCCTTCGCTATTCATAATGCGCGCATCTTCGAGTATGTTGTCAACAGCTACTGTCTGATTCGCCAGGGCGAACACTCTTGCCGGGGCTGTAAACGACCGCTGGGCTCCTGGACGCCCTGTGTCAAATACCGAGAAAATATCACTGTTTTGAACATGAAACCGCCGACATTGGACTGAGCTGATTAACTAACCACCCGACAGTTTTTATCACGAATGATAACGAATGCCACAAATTGCACGAATTTTCTTTTATAATACGGAAAATCAATGTTCTATTGGTGTATTTCGTCAAATTCGTACCAATTCGTGATAAGTTTAGCTCAAAGATCTATAAGTGTCGGGGAACTAGTTTAATAGAAAAATGGATTGGGAAGCCTTTGCAGGATATCTCAAAAAGGGGGGCAGATCGCCCAGCGCGGTACGCAGGTGTACCGAGCATGTTGCTGAATTTGAGGTGTTTCTCAACGATTTGGGTGGCGGCAAAAATTTGGGAAATGCGCTGCCTGAAGATCTTGAGCAGTTTGTGGCAGAAATTGAGTCGCAAGCTAAGAGTTCGGCTAAACTCCACCTTTGGGCAATCACGTACTATTATGATTTCTCTGAGAACGCTGATATAAGGAAACTGGCTTCCTTAATGCGACAGCAGCGCATCAAACGCAAACCATTTCCTCTAAAAAGATTTCGCGGCGTTAACCAAAAGCATATCAGTGTGCTTTCCGACATTGGAATCAAAAATGTTAAGCAAATGCTTTCTTTCGGCAAGACACCCCAAGATCGAGAAAAACTCGCCGCCCAAACTGGAGTCCCCAAAGAAGCCATTTCGGAGCTGGTCAAACTTTCTGACCTGGCTCGCATCCCAGGCATCAAAGGGATCCGGGCGCGTTTATATGTCGATGCTGGCATAGATACCGTTGAAGAAATGGCTACGTGGAACGCAGATCAACTCCGTAAGCACGTCGTCGAATACGTCGAACGAACCGGCTTTGATGGTGCCCCTACTCTCCCGGCTGAGGCCAAATTTGCAATTGACCGTGCCAAGCTGCTACCTAAGATCGTTGAATATTGAAGAACGGCAATTGAAAATATACAATACTACGATCAACTAGGTCAGATTTCGCTCAAAGCCTTGTACTTCCATCTCTCATGGTTTAGACTCAGAGAACCCCACCAAAAGGACAAAAACCGCACATGACAACTTTGCATCCCGATTTAAAGCGCGTCATCTTATCAGAAAAAGAAATCCAAGAAAGAATTAAAGAGCTGGCAGAGCAAATTTCATCCGATTATGCCGATGCCGAAAGAATATATTTGATCGGCATTCTCAAGGGCGCATTCATCTTTTTGGCTGATCTTTGCCGCCACCTGACAGTCCCTCATGTTGTCGATTTCATGTCATTATCAAGTTACGGCAAAGCCGGCTCGGTAAGCGGAGCCGTGCGCTTGATGCTGGACCTACGCGACCCGATCATCAACGAACATGTCATTATCGTTGAAGATATCGTCGACAGCGGCCAAACCTTAGAATATTTGCACCAAGCTCTCCAAGGCCGTGAGCCAGCCTCGATGCGAACTTGTGCTCTGCTGGAGAAGAACCGCGAAAACCTGGAGGTGCCCGTCGATTATTTAGGCTTTACTATCCCCGATGTGTGGGTGGTGGGCTACGGCCTGGACTACGCCGACAGGCACCGCACCCTGCCCTTTGTGGCTGAGCTTAAGCCCGAGGCATATCAATAACGATCGCAATTCACAACTGGAGGATCACCCATGGAACACACGACAACACGACCCACTATCCCCATCGAAACTGCCATTGAATTATGCGCGCTGATCCGACATGAGAATCGCCAAGAATGGCACGCCGAGGCCAGCCGCTGGTGCTGGCTCTGTGAACGCGATCATGCTGAGGAGCCAGAGCAGATGGGGTTTGTTAAAAGGCCCGGCAATCGTGGCTGCCCGCAGATCAATGCCAGGTTTGCCAGGGAGGATCTTACACATTAATTGCCTAAATTCTTAAAACTTAAATAAATCCATTGATTTTAATTAAATTTTTCTATATAATGGCAATATCGTTTCAATATTTTTTACAGGGGTTCTTTAAAATCTTGGGGCATTCATCTCACGCTGAAAGGTAGCGTGGCTAACATCATAAATTCATAGAAACCGCTCACCGCAGTGTGGGCGGTTTTTTTAATATAGGGGCTTTGTGAGGATTAATTAAACGAATTACGTAATCTAAGACCGCCAAG
>CAYQQX010000200.1:0-7743 GCA_964419495.1 uncultured Anaerolineales bacterium | reverse complement strand
CCATAGTTTGTGTCGCTAACAAAATAGTTGTTTTCTCCCAATACCTCACCCAAGTTCCCATCCCCATCAGTCAGCCAATTCTCTCCAGTGGAATGGTGAATAAAAATCAACTTCACCGGGTTGGCAGGTGGTGAGGGGCCATCAACCTGAGCTTGTACTGGAAAAAAGCTCAATATTGCAACCAAGGACAATAATGCAATAACCAGAATTAAATGAATTGATCTTTTCATGGCAGCCCTCCTAGGCAATAAGGACAATTAATGATCCTCATGTTTATTATAAACTAGGGTCAAAAAAATTTACGGCTCTTTGGGAATTCCCGTGAGAGATCTCACATTTGGGGGTAGGGGGCGTGGCGGAGCACGCCCCCTACCCCCAAATGTGGCCCCTCACCACGGCGATTCCTGAAGATCCAAATTTACTTCATACAGAGCCAATATGCTAAAATAGTAACCGGACAAAATCACTCAGATTTTTTATCGAGGCTTTTCATGCTGCATCCCGAACGAACTATTCGCTCAACCTGCCCTTACTGTGGCGTGGGCTGCCAGGTTGATCTACTCATCAAAGACGATCATATTTTCCGCGTCGAGGCTCCATTTGACGTGGCACCGAACTATGGACGTTTGTGCGCTAAAGGCCGCTTTGGGATGGATTTTGTCACCCATCCATCTCGGTTAACCCATCCACTTATTCGCAAAGATTTGGGCGAGAAACCCCGCAAGCCCGTTGACATAGATGGATTTCGAGAAGCCACCTGGGAAGAGGCTTTGGATTTAGCAGCGGAGAAGATTGCTGATATTGTTCAACAGGTGGGCAGCAATGCCATTGGTTCTTTCTGTTCCGCAAAAGCAACCAATGAAGATAACTACATTTTCCAGAAATTTATCCGCGGTGTTGTGGGAACGAACAATGTAGACCACTGTGCCCGATTATGCCATGCGGCTTCTGTAGCAGGGCTGCAGATTGCCATTGGCTCATCAGCCATGTCCAATTCCATTGCGGAGATGAAAGATCTGGATGTGTTCATCGTCACAGGTTCAAATACCAGTGAAACTCACCCTGTGATCAGCACTTTTATGCGACAGGCGGTTGTCAATGGGGATGCAAAGCTGATTGTCGTCGATCCTCGGGGCATTGAGATGACCGAATTCGCTACCATTTGGCTGCGGCAAACTCCCGGCACGGACGTGGCTGTTTTCAAAGCCATGGCCCAGGTTATTGTCGCTGAAGAACTCTACAATCCAAAGTTTATCTCTGATCGTACAGAGGGGTTTGATGAGTTTGCCGCTTCTACCATGGAATGGACTCCCGAGTGGGCAGAATCGATCTCAGGCGTGCCAGCCGAAATGATCCGTGAAGCGGCGCGCTTGTACGCAAATGCTAAGTCTGCTGCGATCTATTGGGGTATGGGCATCAGCCAATCCGTGCATGGTACGGATAATACGCTCTCTCTCGCCAATCTCGCCTTACTGACAGGACACATCGGCCGCTCAGGGACAGGGCTCAATCCGCTGCGCGGGCAGAATAACGTCCAGGGCTGCTCGGATTCAGGCGGATTGCCCAATGTGTACCCTGGCTACCAGCGCGTAGATGACCCTGAAATCCGCGCCAAGTTCAAGGCCGATTGGGGCGTTGGCCTCAACCCCGAGGTTGGTTTGACCACGATGGAGATGGTCGATGCCGCCGACAGCGGAGTGATTCGGGGCTATTATGTGATGGGAGAAAACCCCATGATGTCCGAGCCGGATTTGCGTCATGCCCGACATGTAATGGAGCAACTGGACTTCATCTTGGTGCAGGATATCTTCCTCAATGAAACTGGCGAATACGCCGATATCATTTTGCCAGCCACCAGCTTTGCTGAGAAAGATGGTACCTTCACCAACAGTGACCGCCGCGTACAGCAAATCCGCACCGCCTTGCCCGCCCCAGGGGATGCACGCCACGATTGGGTAATCACCAGCCAGCTTGCTCGCCGCGTGGAAGAAAAATTGGGTCGCGAGCAAAGCGCAGGATTCGAATTTGAACATCCATCAGAGATTTGGGATGAAATGGCGCGGCTAACGCCTCCCTTCCAAGGAATCAATTACAAACGCCTTGACCGTGAACATGGCGTTCACTGGCCTTGCCCTACCACTGATCATCCAGGCACGCCCTATCTCTTTGAAGAATCTTTCCCACGTGGCAAAGGTCAATTCTCGACGATTGACTTCCGTTCCTCGGAAGAACTACCTGATGAAAAGTACCCCTACATCTTATCGACTGGCAGGGTGCTATATCACTGGCACGGGGGCACAATGACCCGTCGCTCGCAGTTAGATCACATTTACCCCGAAGCGACAGTAGAAATTAACCCCAAAGACGCGCGCCTGCTGGGGGTTCAGGAGCACGCCAGAGTGCGCGTGCGCTCTCGGCGAGGCCAAATTGAAGTCAAGGCCCTGGTTACAGAACGATCTCCTCAGGGCACCATCTTCATCCCTTTCCATTTTGCCGAAGCTGCAGCCAATGAATTGACCCATGACGCGCGTGATCCCCAAGCAAAAATCCCCGATTTCAAAGTCTGTGCCGTAGCAGTTGATCCTGTTTGATCAACTGTAGTTTCAACATCTGCTTCTTTACCAAAAGGGATGGGCAAATTAGAATAGCGCAGTTTTGATACCCATTTTGTGGTAGATCACGAAGGAATATATGGACGAACTGGATCACACGATACTGCAATTTTTGCAGAAAGACGGGCGAAAACCCTTTACAGAAATCGCTCAAAATTTGGATATTTCCGAAGGCACCGTACGCAACCGAGTGTCTCGCCTCATCGAGGATGATGTCTTACGCATTGTTGGTGTGGCTGACCCCGGAAAACTTGGGTTCAATGTTTCTGCCCTTGTAGGTGTCTCGGTACAAGGGGGCGATATTGATCAAATTGGAAAGAGAATTGCCACGTTTCCTGAAGTTAATGATGTCATCATGGTTTCGGGAGAATTTGATTTGATCTTGATGGTTTATTGTCGAGATAGAGAGCATCTGACATCTTTCCTAAAGCAGAATTTGCGCCCTATTCCAGGAATTTCGCATACTCAAACGTTTGTAATTCTCAGCTCGTTTAAATCCAGCACAGAAATGCACCCATTAACTGAATTCTAATTACGGTTCATTCAGTCAGATTTCACCCAGGCCTATGCTATAATAATCACAATCATGGAAAAAGATATCATTGCCACAAATGAAATTCCTGAAAATAGTGCAGCCCCTGAGGAACAAAAGCCTCAGACTGGTGCCATCATTGGAGGCGTTATCGGGGTTTTGATCTTCATCGCCTTGATCGTTTTCAGCATAATCTTTTTGTTGAACCCATCAACCGACACGGCTCGTTTTCGCGATGTTTTCATTATTTTTATGGCTTTGGAATCGATTGTAATTGGGCTTGTGCTGATTATCCTGATTATTCAGATCGCGCGCCTGATCAACTTATTGCAGAATGAAATTAAACCGATTATCGACTCGACGAATGAGACAGTAAGTACCTTACGCGGCACCACGCAATTCTTGAGTAATAACATGGTTGAGCCAGTGATGAAACTTAATGAATATTTAGCTGGCTTAGGACATTTGATTCAATTTATAAAACCGAAGAAAAAATAAAGGAGAAATACGATGAGTAACGATAGCAATGAATTTGGAGCCTTCCTGTCGGGATTTGTTTTTGGGGGGTTGGTCGGAGCTGCGGTTGCGTTGCTCTTAGCACCCCAATCTGGTGAGGAAACTCGCACGTATATACGCGAAAAGGGCATCGAACTGAAAGATACGGCAGCAGAAAGAGCAACCGAGGTTCGCACACAAGCTGAAGAGAAATATAGTGAAGCGCGCACGCAAGCTGAAGCAAAGCTAGCAGAAGCTCGCCAACAGGCCGAAAAGATCGTCCAAGATGCACAAGCCAAAGCAGATGAGCTGCGCCAGCAAGGGCAGGTTGTGCTAGATGAGCAAAAGGCTAAGATCGAGGGAGCTATTGAAACTGGTAAAAAGAAAGTTGCCAAGAAAGATGCTCCTGCCGAAGAAGCCGGCGATGCATAAGAGAGTTTTTTCCAAAATTTTAAACGCCCCTGAATTCAGGGGCGTTTTTCATATGAATAAATAGAAAATCCAACTACTCAACTGAAAAATCTATCCATTCCGAAAATTGACCAATCCTGCCCAGGTTGTCTACCGCTCGTACATGCCAGCGATAAGAAGCTGCACAGCTGGGCAAGAAAAATTCGACTTCTATGTCAGTTGTTGTACCACTTTCACCTCCACCGGGGCTTTCAACAACCCATTCGTAATAAGCAATGCCATTGGGGGAATATACGGAATTCCACTCCAGGAAGATTGTCGACCGGCAGCTGTAGGACCCACTGGGGGCGATGGGTTCAGGCACACCTAAAGGCTCTGTGGTCGGTGTATAAGTGAGGGTAGGAGTCCAGGTTAGAGTTAACGTTGGAGTAAGAGTCGGTGTCAACGTTTCTGTCGGTGTAAGGGTTAGTGTGGGAGTGATGGTGGGTGTAATTGTTTCTTCCCTAGGGGGAACAGCCGTAGTTGGATCAAGCTGTATTTCTTCAGCGCTTTCTCCAATCACATCGACGATAATTACCTGTGAAGTAAGCCCTTTACCTTCTGAAGTGGCCATACTAACTTGAAGTGTATATTTGCCATTATTTGATGGCTGCCAGGGTTGTAGCAAAGTACCTTTGGTCAATGCTTGGGTAAGTCGGTCGCTACGGTAAACTTGTCCATTGACTAGCAGTTCGAACATTACTGTTCCTTCAGGCGACGTAACCTGTGACCGTACTGGAACCAAATCACCCACTTGAAATTGGCTTCCATCTACGGGTTCAACTATTATCAGGCTTGCACTGGGCGGTTCTTCGCTCTGTGGGAGGACAAACTCACAGCCTACCAGAAAAAAAATCAGGCCAAGAAACATCAAAAGAAGAGAATTTCGATATCGTTGTTTCATCGATCCACCACCTTCATCTAGCTTCAACAATTTCGTTCCACGGCTCATTACACTGCGGGGTAATGACACTTAAACCCGATGCTCCAAATCTATGCCCCTCAGCATCAAGGGCCACCATTCTGTATAGCACGTCATAGCGACAAACCTGACGCACTTCCCCATTGGCCAATTGAAACTCATCCATGTAGGGGTTCAAATCGACAAAAAGCGTATCTGCCATGCCAACAGGAAATGCCTGCCGGTCAGTTCCAAAAATCACCCGTTCCACTACAATATTCGCCGCCTCAGCATAATATCCGTTCTGACGCGGCTGTTCATAGGCTTGCCATTCGATCACCACACAGCGAGGGGCACCATTCGCGCAGTTGTTGGTAGCTGTCAATCGTACAATATCAGGCGGAGGAGGTGGAGCTAGCGGCATAGTTGCACTAAAGTTTGGCCCACTCTGAACTTCTTCGCCTTCCACAAACAATACCAGCCGATAGACATACGTCTCACGACCAAAATTCACAGATGTATCATCATCTTCAAAAGACAAACCATTTAGCCGAATTTCATCAGTGATCGGAATACGTTCTTTTGCCTGCCAGATTCCTCTGCAAGGAGGTCCCTCACATTGATCAATTCCTTGCCGAATTCGCAAAACTTCCAAATGCACATTATCACCTGGTGGCCAGTTGAATTCGGAAGGAATCTGAGTTTGGATACGCACACGAACATTGGATTCGTTGAACCAATACGGAGTAAGTCTCAACTCGATAGATCCAAGATCACCAGCAGGGCATGGCATCTCTGGTCCGCGTACCTGGGAGCGCAGAAGCCAACCTGGTGAGACTAGCCCAAGATCAGCGTCGGCAGCGATGGCAGCCAGAGAATACATGGTCTCTGTGCCGCATTGCACGCTATCATCCAAAACTTCGAACTCACCCCCGGCCAACAACAAATCTGTGGGAATATTTTCTTGATAGAGCTGTACAGCTTGCTCAGATACCAGATCAAAGCGGGTCAGAACGAACGCCACACCGTTATCAGGCAAATCTTCGGGCCAATCACCATCACCTACAATATCCCAGCGGATCAGCGCGCCCTCTGGATGTGCATCGGCGCGTAAATTTACATCACCAATTGAGCCTGGCGAGCATTCGGGAGTGGTGGTTTCAGCCTGAGCGAAAGCGAAGTTTCTCCCTGTCGCCAACCCAATATCTGTCTCTACAGCAGAATCTACACGCACAGAGTAGCGATAATCCGTTCCACAGGTTACATCCCAATCTAACCAAGTGAAAGTATCACCCGCCGCTATAGATATGCGCGTATCATCTTTCCAATCGGGGATAAATAGACTGATTCCGCCATCGCCAGTATTCATCAGATATTTGCCAACAAAGGGCAATAAGAACCTGCCCTCCCCATCGATTTCTAATTCGCACTCAACTTGCAAGGTAACAGTGTTGCCATCAGCACGCGGATCTACGGAGATCGTTGCACATTGCCCTTCTACCTGCACTTCTGCTTCTTCTTCGGGTTCATCAGGATCACCCCTGCCACCAAACATTCCATCAAAGAATTCATCCACATCGAAACCTGGCACAAAAGGCATGTTTGGAATTCGGAGATCAAAATCACGTTGAGCGCCTGCAAGGTGTTCGCGCAACCAATCTTCGTCAATCTCGTGTTCGGCTGCGGCTGGGGGCAGAACCGGATCTCCGAGAATTTCTACAATTTCGATCTCTGGCTGGGATGCCTGCCCCGATGTGTCAAAGGCTTGCAAGCTAAATACCCATCGACCCTCAAGCAAAATATCTGCAAGTTCAATTTCACAAGCCAAGTCTCCAGCACACTGGGTGCTGAAATCGCCCTCATGACCAGCATCACTCTGCCAGCTAATCGTTAAGCGCTCCAGGCCTAGATCGTCGTTAGCCGCCCCAATCGCAACTGCAGATAATCCAACAAAATTTCCTTCGGGATTAGCAACAACATCAACAAACACATCAAAGTTGGAAATCACTGGAGAGGCGTCTTGGGGTTGTGGAGGCAATTCCAGGGGAGGCTGATCGGCTTCAGGGAGTACGGGCTCATCTACAAGGGGAATTTCCTCCTCGGCGTTGGGAGGAGCGGCGTCTTCAGGAGCAGGTTCACCTTCGAGGGGCTCATCTGCACCGCCTTCGGGTTGGTTACCCGGTATTCCATCTTGGGGATCTTGTTCTTCGGCTTCGGGAGCTTCACCTGCATCGGCTGCATCATCCACCATGATTACTTCATCAAAACCAAGAGACGCCTGCACACCAACCTGGACCCAGGCGGGATCACTAGGGCGACCTTGTAAATCATATGCGATGACACTGAGTTGATGCCAGCCAGTATTACTGCTAAACCAGGGAAAAACTGTCTGCAATGTGTTTTCCTCTGGAGCCACGGACACATGCTGTTGTTCTATCTTGTCATCCACCAAGAAATCAACTCGCCTTAGACCCACTTCGGAATGAGCTTCAACAACCACCATTACGCCCTGGCCAGATTCTATTGCCGTGCCATCAACAGGCAGAAAATATCAACTTGGGGTGGATCGCTAAAGAAGCTGCCTGAAATATCCGTTTGCTTCAGCGAATATAGTGTTAGCACTAAGAGCAAGGCAGCAATTAATCCGAAAACAACGATTATGATGAAGATGAGTGGACCAACATATTTGCGTTTCATAGGGATTACCTTCAAAACAACCCGCTTATTTGATCAATTTAGTCAAATTATAAACA
>CAYQQX010000199.1:0-7749 GCA_964419495.1 uncultured Anaerolineales bacterium | reverse complement strand
TTAGGTTTAGAGAGCACAGTTAGTCACCACTTTGGGCGCTGCCCTTATTTTGTGTTGGTAGATGTAGAAAATGAAGATTTTAAAAAAGTTCAGACTATCGAAAACCCCTTTTTCCAACAGCACACACCAGGGCAAGTACCCCAATTTGTTCATGAGCAGAAAGCTGATGTGATGGTTTGCGGGGGAATGGGCAGGCGCGCCATCGCCTTCTTCGAAGAATTTGGCATCGAGACGGCAACCGGAGCAGCTGGATCTGTTGGCCAGACTGTTCAGCGTTACATAAAAGGCGAGTTACCGCAAGCGCAGCCATGTTCCCACAGCGAGAATGGAGAACATGGGCACGGTCACCACCATGAACATTAGTTGTATTTATATTACGATGTCACCAAACAGGGCAAAATCCTGAGCGGAGACGCGAAAGACCAACCTTCGACTACGCTTCACTCTGTTCACGCCGCTCAGGCATTATTACTAATTATTCTCGAATTTGGGCGTCGTAGTCGCCGGTACTGAGCGATGTCGAAGTAAAGGATTATCGAATGTGGTAGCAATTTTGGTTATTTGATTTAGAGCATTCCTTGTTGTGTGCGATTTGGAGCATTGCGCATGGCAAGATGCGGAATAGTATTTCCACTATTCTCCTTTTCTGAGCAACTGGCCTAGTTCTTCGACTGGGCCAGTTGTGTATTAATAGCTCATGTTACGCAGAAAAACAAAGGAAGCTGCCGTTCTCGATTAAGTAACCTCTCCCTTTGGGAGAGGGCGGAGGGTGAGGGCAGGTTTGAAATCTCCAAGAGTCCACTTTTGCGTAACATCAATTATTAATATGAACTCATTGATTGTCTTTTATTTGAAGTGAAATTGTTGCAAGCCACAAAATCAAAGTTATCACAATCGCCGAGATCAAACACCAGGCGCAGGTGGCACCGATGACAAAGGGTTCCAGGAAGGTCAAATAGAAAGAGAAAAGAGTCCCAAAGAGAGCGAATCCCCATAGAGCTTGTGCGGCGGTTACGCGCCAGCACTCTGGGCCATAGTGTTGCAGCCCCCAGGCGATCAGGATTGCGACATAGCCCATCAATCCTACTACGCCAATGGGCAGCACACCGAACAACCGCGCATAGGGACTCTGCTGAACGGTATTGCAATCCCCCACAGGACCGCAAACGGCCTTACTTTGAGTAATCTCGACATAGGAGAGATAACCGGCTACAACCAATCCGACAAGAGAGAGCAAAGGGATTACCCAACGCTGCCAATCTTTGATGACAACTGAAGTGCGCTTGAGACGCAGCCAAACCCCAACGAAACTGAGCAGCATGCCGATCAGCACAACGACTGAGGCCGAATTCCCGATGGGATCACGCTTGAATTTCTCGATCATTGTCTGGTCTTGGGAAACGAATGTTTCATCCGCGGGTAAGGCCACGCCCATAGATGAGGCTTCCTGCTCCTCAGCTTGAGCAACATATTCAGGAGTCTTGGTCGGTTGGTCGGTTTCTACAGCTTCCTGCTCAGGTGCGATTGTATTTGTCGGATCCGCAGATTCCTCTTCAGCAGAGGATTCATCCTGTGCTTGGGCGGTAGCTTGCTCTACCGATGCCGTATACGCTTCAACAAATCCAGGGATTGCGGGCCAGTCGATACCACCGGCTTGTAGGCCCTCCTCAATGATACCTGGGAATAAGGCCGGAATCTCTCCAGAACCAAGCAGATATGTTTCGCCGACGACTAATGCTGGTACACCCAAGCGATCATCAGGCAGTTGAAAGTGATCGACCATGGCCTGGTATAACTCCTGGCCCTCGATAGATTGCGTGTTGATACCGACGACCAAGAGCTGTTCGCCGTATTTCTCGATCAGCGGCGGTAGATCCTCCTGGATTACTTGATGACAATGGGGGCAGGTGGGGGAATAAAAAAGTATCGCCTTGACAACGGGAGTTTCTTCGTCGGTTTGGGCCAAAGCTGGATGGAAAAACGAAAAACTCAAAAGCAGAATCAGAATGAATTTAATGGTGAGTATTGATCGGTGATGCATATGGAATCCTTGGTATTCTTGGGGCAAATCAGGTTAGCAAGAAGCGAGGAAAATCATGTTGATTTTCAAGAAAGATTCTATCATGTTTATGTGGGGAAAATCACAAATGGCGGGGTCAGTTTGGTGCGATTATGGGGTAGAATCTCTCAGGTTCGGCTTTGGCTCAACAAGCAATTAGCCTGGCTGCGATGCACAGTGTAGCAATTTGTTGATGTTTTACAAACTATTCTGACAATCACGAATCGCCCCGGAATGAATTCCAGGTCTACAAAATAGCACCGGATGAATCCGGTTAGGTCGCGTCGACTCCAAGCCCGATCGCCAACGGCGTGCCTGCGGCAATCGGGCGTTGTTCCATAGCACGGGGAATCTTGTCCTGAGTGAAATTGAAGGATCATTCCCGTGCGTGGCCAAAGCCGACTAAACAACTATTCCTTCGACTGCGACCTGAAAAACATCAGGTCTCCGCTCAGGGATTTACACTCATCAAGAAAATGTAAGGGAAGATACTATGCTATTCACATCAGGAAAAATTGGATCTTTGGAAATCCCCAACCGCTTGATCCGTTCGGCGACAGCTGAAAGAATGGCGGATGAGGAGGGACGACCAAGAGAAAAACTCTACACGCTTTACGAAGTTTTATCGCGCGGCGGAGTGGGATTGATCATCACTGGGCATATGTATGTCCACCCCTCGGGAAAGGCTCACCCTGAGATGACCGGAGTCTACAAAGACGACCTGATCCCAGATTTGGCCAGGCTAACTGATGTTGTGCATGCCAATGGAGGCAAAGTCGTCGCGCAGATCAATCACGGAGGCAGGCAGAGTTACAAGCGAGATGTTCCTCAGCCGATTGCACCCTCAGAGGTTGAAGAAAATTTACCTGACGACACCAATCCAGCCAGAGAGATGACCGCTGACGAGATCGAATTGCTCATCGACGCTTTTGTACAGGCGGCACGGCGAGTCAAAGAGGCGGGTTTTGATGGCGTGCAGCTGCATTCTGCGCATGGTTATTTGATCAGCCAGTTCAATTCGCCATTTCTCAACCGGCGTACGGATGAATGGGGCGGCAGCCTGGAGAACAGAACGCGCTTTTTGCGAGAGGTCACAAAGGCAGTCCGAGAGCAGGTCGGTGAGGCGTATCCGGTCTTGGTCAAGTTTGGCATGATGGACGGTGTCGAGGGCGGCCTTAGCTTGGAGGAGGGTGCCAAAATTGTAGGTACGATGATTGAGATGGGCTTGGACGGTGTTGAATTCAGCGGCGGCATGGGTGGTAAGCTGGTTAATAATGTAAAGAAGGGGATCAAAAATGAGGAGAAAGAAGGTTATTTTCTCCCCTTTGCGCAGGCGGCCAGGAAGGTCACCGATTTACCGCTGGCCCTGGTGGGCGGTTTCCGCTCGAAGGCGGTGATGGAGTATACGCTGCAAGATGGCATCGCAGATTTCATCTCCATTTGCCGGCCTCTGATTAATGATCCCCAGTTGCCCAACAAGTTCCGGGACGGGACTCTAGAAAAGTCAAGTTGCATTTCATCGAATAACTGTTGGGCTGAGCGCGACGGCGATGGGATTGCGTGTAAGTGTCCGATTTGATTTTTGTCATTGCGAAGGAGCGTTTTTGGCGACTGAAGCAATCTCCCTCTTGTGATGGAGGAGATTGAGACGCTCCACTTCGTGGAGTTTACACTGAGTGTTACGAATGTGCTCACAATGACAATTGATAAGGAAAATTCTTGACTGAAAATCAAAACACAAAATCGAAAGGCATGCTGACATTCACCATTGTGTGGATTGGGCAGTTGATCTCAACCCTGGGCTCGGGGCTGACCAGTTTCTCGCTGGGAATCTGGATCTATCAAGAGACGGGGTCTGCGACTCTCTTTGTAATCAATATACTGGTGTGGACGTTGCCCAATATCTTGATCTCCCCGGTAGTCGGTGTGATCAGCGACCGTTGGGACAGACGCCTGGTGATGATGATGGGTGATACCGGCGCGGGGTTGAGCACACTCTTTGTGGTGCTGGTATTGTTATTCGGCGATCTGCAGATCTGGCACATTTACCTGGCTACGGCGGTTAATTCGGCATTTGGCGCTTTTCAATGGCCGGCCTTTTCGGCAGCAACTTCTACGCTGGTGCCCAAGAAGCAACTGGGCCGCGCCGCGGGCATGTCGCAGATCGGTGATGCTGTTAGTCACTTTGCCACACCTGCCATCGCCGGGGCTCTGTATGTCACCCTGGGGATGAAGTTCATCGTGTCGGTCGATCTGGTCACATACCTGTTTGCCCTTGGAACTCTGCTGGCGGTTCGCTTTCCGCGACCCAAAGCCAGCCAAGAAGGCCAGATAGGCAGGGGATCATTCTGGGCAGACGCGGTTTTTGGGTGGAAGTACATCAAAGCGCGCCCGGGCTTGTTGGGCCTTTTGTCAGTTTTCGCCAGCTTGAATTTCTTGTGGAGCATGACTTTCCCGCTGCTGGTTCCCATGCTGCTGGATATGACCACACCGGACGTGGTCGGCTATGTTGAATCAATTGGGGGGCTGGGGATGGTGATCAGTACACTGGTGATGAGCGCTTGGGGTGGGCCTAAGCGGCGCATACTGGGGATTTTTGCGGCAGAAAGTGTTTCCGGCATAGCGGCAATTTTTATGGGGCTGCGTCCGTCGATTGTGCTGATTGCCGCGGCCATGTTCGGGATGCACCTATTCTTCCCGACTTCTAATGCCAACAGCCAGGCTATCTGGCAGAGCAAGGTTGCCCAGGATGTGCAGGGGCGCGTTTTCGCCATCCGGCGCATGATCGCTTTTTCCATCGAGCCCATCGCCGTGATCCTGGCGGGTCCGCTGGCGGAAAGGGTTTTTGAGCCGCTGATGTTGCCGGGTGGTGGTTTGGCTGGAATTTTTGGAGATGTGTTGGGCACAGGGCCAGGGCGCGGCATCGGGTTGATGTTTGTGCTGGCCGGCGTATTGTATGTTCTGGCGTCGTCAGTGATCCTGATCCATCCACGCATTCGGCGGGTGGAAATCGAGTTGGAGGATGTGGTGAGCGGGGATTGAGCCCGCGACTGCCCTGGAATAAGGTTTTTTTATGAAAAGACAATATCGTTATTTTGAAGATCCGTTGAAGTTTGAGTTTGGTGCCAATATCGTGGAAGTGCGCTCTTTGGAAGATGGTCGTTTTGGGGTGATATTAGATGAGACTTATTTCTACCCCACGGGTGGGGGGCAGGAGTTTGATGGCGGCTTCCTTGGCGATGTCCCCGTGGTCGATGTGTGGAGAGATGAGGCTACCTCGCAGGTGGTCCACGTGGTGGAGCGTGAATTGGCCCCAGGGCCTATTCTGGCCAAAATTGATGGACAACGGCGTTTGCGCCATATGCAACATCACTCCGCACAGCATCTTGTTAGCGCCACCTTCACCAAGCTGCTGGAGTTGGAGACTCTCTCGGCGCATGTCAGCGGATATACGCCATCCTCGATTGATCTACCCGAAACTGAATTGGATCGCGAAACACTAATTGAAGTTGAAGAGTATGCCAATGGTATCGTTTATGAAAACCGTGGGATCAAGACTTACTTTGTTGAACAGGATCAACTTGGAGCGGTGCCCCTGAGACGCCCGCCCAAAGTGGCCGGCGATGTTCGTGTAGTGGAGATCGATGGCTTTGACTGGTCTGCTTGCGGCGGAACGCACTGTCTCAGCACGGGGATGATCGGCCTGGTAAAGATCATCAAAACGGAACGTCAAAATAAAAAAACCAGGGTATATTTCATGGCCGGTGCCCAAGCCTTGGAATATTTTCAGCAACTCCACCATCAGGTTAGCGGTTTGGCTGAGGAGATGAGCATCCATTGGGGCGATTTGGCAGAAACAGTTCGGGCGCAGGCGGATAGTTTGAAGGTCGCTCAAAGAGAATTGCGAGCTGTGCGAAAAGAAGGTTTAGGGGCAGAGGCAGAGACAATGTTTGCAGAGGCAATGGCTGCAGAGGCTCAAGCTTTTGGTGATTATCGGCTGGTGGCGAAGTCGTTCGAAGATCGGCCCGTGGATGAATTGCAAGGTTTGGCGAAGTTTTTGATGGAGAAAGATGGCTTGGTGGCAGCGTTAGCGACCTTCGAAGGTGAGAAGGCTGCGGTGGTAGTGGTTTGTTCTGCGAATGTCGATGTGCATGCGGGGGAGTTGATCAATAAGATTTTGGAACCAGTTGGGGGAAGGGGAGGAGGTAGTCAGCAGATGGCTCGCGGAGGAGGTAGTATATCGCGTGAGCAGTTTGACACATTTATGATAGATATTAAAAGGTTGATTGAGTGACACTTACTCACTCACACCTGGCTACCGCCGTTGTGTGGGTTCGTATGTGCGATCCCAGATCTGCTATGCAGGCATCTGGGATCGTGACACTCACCCTGACTTACTTTGTCGGTGTTGGGTTTCGTATTCTTTCGTGTGCTCGCGAAATCGGCGAATTTCCTCATCTAACGGACTTCTGACTGCCAATCCACCCCGGTTTAGGACATGAGTGTAAATCATGGTGGTGCGCACGTCTTTGTGTCCCAATAACTCCTGGACAGTGCGAATATCATAACCAGCTTCGAGCAGGTGGGTGGCGAAACTATGCCTGAGGGTGTGAGGCGTGACCCGTTTGCCGATACCGCTCTTGAGGGCAACTTTGCGAATGGCTTTTTGTGTTCCCGATGGATGGAGATGGTTACGTGCGCTGCGGCCTGTGCGCGGCTCCCTGGAGTATTTACCTGAAGGGAAGATGTACTGCCACGACCATTCTTTGGGTGCATGGGGGTATTTTCTGTGCAGCGCGGTGGGCAGTGATACTCCGGGCAGTTTTTTGATGCTATCGTTTTTGTGGATGATTTTAACTCGTTCTAGTTGTTCCTTGATTGCTGGGATGGCACTCTCAGGCAGCATGGTCACTCGATCTTTGAAGCCTTTGCCATCGCGAACGGTAATTGCCCGATACTCAAAATCGAGATCTTTCACACGCAGGCTAAGACACTCTCGCAAACGCAAACCACTTCCATAGAGCAATTTGGCGATCAGTTGATGAATACCAGTTAGCAAGGTGAGAATGGTTTGGACTTCATCGACGCTTAGAACTACTGGCAACCTTGAGGGACGGTTCGCTCCAATTTTCTCAAAACTGATACCGATCTCTTTTTGAAGAACTTCCCGATAGAGGAACAAAAGAGCACTAAGAGCTTGATTTTGGGTGGAAGCAGCGACATTTTCTTGGGTGGCAAGGTGGATCAAAAAGCTGTTAACGTGATCGCCAGATAGGTCCTTTGGGTGCTGTTTGTTGTGAAATAAGATGTAGCGACGGATCCAGTGTGTATATGCTTGCTCTGTTCGAAAAGAATAGTGCTTCAAGCGTAAACGATCACGAACCTGGTCGAGTAATTTTTTGGGTTTAGGGGTCATGGCGTCCCTCTTGTGTGGTGGCTTGAGTTAATGTATGATGTAAACGTTAGTGGTTGGGATTTCTAGTTGATGGTGGTATTATACATAAAAATATCTGTTTTTGTCACGCTTGTGTAATATTAACGAGATAATTCAACCAAGATCTACGCCCTCAACACATAAAGAAGATGGAATAGTAATTAAAGACTGTTATTAAGAAAAAAAGCCATTAAAGCAAGGGTTAGCGTAACGGTTGTGCAAGTAGAGGCCGAATCGTAAAAAACGGCATCAAAAG
>CAYQQX010000198.1:0-7841 GCA_964419495.1 uncultured Anaerolineales bacterium | reverse complement strand
TTTTTGAGGAGGGCTGTCTCTAACCTTTTTAGACAGCCCCACCCCCAAATGTGGAACCTTACCACGGCGATTCCTAGAGACCCTAAGAAAAATCTTTTTCACAGTACTGTTTTCGGGGTAGAATCATACAAAGATGCCTGAAATCGAAATCCGTCCTGCCATTGCCACAGATATTCACAACCTTATGTCGCTTGAACACAGTTATTCAAGCGACCACGTCTGGCAAATGGATTTTAGACCAGAGGGTGGAACAATCAAGATAACCTTTCGTGAGGTTAAATTACCCCGTTCAGTCTTGGTGCAATACCCTCACGATCCACAAATATTGGCCAATAATTGGTCCCAGCGCGATGGGTTACTTGTAGCCATCCTAAGCGATCAACCTGTTGGTTATATTAGCCTGGAACAAAACCCCCAACTCAATGCAACCCGCATAACCGATCTAGCAATCACTCGAAAGTTGCGTCGACAGAAAATAGGCAGTTCATTGATACTTGCCGCTCAAGATTGGGCCTCAGCACATAAAAGCCGGCGATTGATTCTTGAATTGCAGCCAAAGAATTACCCAGCCATCCAAATGGCCAAAAAACTTGGCTTTGAACTTTGCGGCTATAACGATCATTATTTTGCGAATCATGATATTGCCTTATTCTTTTCAAAATGGTTGAAATAATGGTATAGACTAATTTCCAATGCCATCACTTATTGGTAGTTTACAGACCTTAAACCAATTACTAACCGCAGGAATAGCAATCACAGCTTTTTCCCTGTTGCTCTATGCGCTTTCGTTCAACTTGCGGGATAGAGTTGCTCGATCGGTTGCGGTGATCTTCCTCTGTGTGGTAGTTGTGTTCGTTGGAGAGGCGGTTACTAGTGTCTCCCAGGGATATGCGTGGGTAAATACCTGGTTCAGAATAACATGGATAGGCATTATCTTCCTGCCATCTTCATACCTACATTTTTCTGATGCGTTATTAGCCACAACGGGGAGACCGTCGCGCGGCCGACGCCGAAATGTCATTCGCATGACATATGTGCTCTCATTGGCTTTCGCCATTATGCTGCCCTTCCCCAATTTAATGGGAGAAGTTGTTGCTGATCACCCTGCGCTTTACTTAACGCCCACGGTCGCAACTTGGGTATTTTTTGCATTCTACACAGTCAGCATGAACTGGGCCTGGGTGAATTTCTGGAGAGCATATCGACGCGCAGTTAACACTACCAGCCGACGGCGCATGAGTTACCTGATTGCAGGCGCTGTCGCACCAGCTTTGAGTACCTTTCCTTATCTGACATACGGAGCCAAATTCGCTTCAGAACACCAATTATTTTTCTGGCTTACGGCCGATATATTCAACATCATTATGTCCGTTATGATCGTGCTCATGGCATATGCCGTTGCATTTTTTGGCGTTTCATGGCCTGATCGAGTTGTCAAGCGCCGTTTATTCAAATGGGTCATGCGCGGACCTGTAACGGCGTCTACAGTACTTGCTGTAACAACATTGGTAAGACGTTTGGGAGAATCCTACGGATTGGTATATTCTGCAGCTGTTCCAATCTCAATGGTGGCGACACTCTTGGTTATGCAATATACCATCACCATGGTGGCACCTATTTGGGAGCGACTACTATTTTATGGGGGAGCCGGGGAGAATTTGCAGTTGGTACAAATATTGGAAGAGCGTTTGATCACTTCCAGCGATTTGCGTCAATTTTTGGAATCAATTCTAAGTGCAATTTGTGATCGTCTTCAGGTTGATACCGCTTTTGCGATTGTCTTGGTACCGCCCGGTTCTGAGATGGTCGTCACCATTGGCAATGCTCATCAGCTTCAACAGGAAAATCTCTCAGAAGAACTGCTAGAAGTGGTCACCAAAAACAATATCAATGGGATAAACGATGACGATTCTAGGCGACTGTTCACCTGGGGAGATTTTTGGCTAACACCCCTCTTCGAAGCAACAACATCGGATAATGGGGATGAAACCCCCTTGTTAGGATTGCTGGGAAGCGAACGTATACCCGAAGGCGTCCCAGACGAAGAGCAGCTTTTTGCACTGGAAACATTGGCAGAAAGAGCTGCTCTTGCCCTCAGTGATCGCTCTCAACAACAAAAAGTTTTTAGTTCCCTGGAAGCATTAAATCCACAAGTTGATTGGATCCAACGACTGCGCGCAGCTTCCAGCTATGATGGGGCAGAGATACTCACCTCACCACAAGAAGAACCAACCAATGGGGAGTTGGCTCGTTGGGTTAAGGATGCACTCAGCCACTATTGGGGTGGCCCAAAACTATCTAAGAGTCCCTTGCTGCGTTTGAGAGTTGTCCAAGAAAGATTAGATGAACATGAAGGTATCTCAGTAAATGCGCTGCGCTCTATTCTGAAGCGAGCAATCGAGCAAGTACGACCAGAAGGGAAGCGAAGGTTTACAACCGAATGGCTTTTATATAATATTCTAGAGATGAAGTTCATGGAGGGTCGTAAGGTGCGGGATGTGGCTACTCGTTTAGCCATGTCCGAAGCCGACCTATATCGCAAACAACGCGTAGCTATTGAAGCTGTAGCACAGGCTATAATAGAGATGGAGGATGAAGCGCAAGCAGAAAATTCCGGTATAAGCTAAAATGTGCTTCAAATAAACTGCATTGGAGAGGCAGTAGGGTATATTATGGGAGAAAAAGAGAATTATAAGTACACGGAAGAAGCACCGCCAGATGAATCTTGGTGGTCAGCTGTACTGGCAGATGTGGAAGCGCACACGGATTCCACCGGAGGGAAATCTGTCAGTGATGAACAGGCCTCGCCAGTCATCGATTGGGAATGGGCAGAAAACCTTTACAGTCAGGACGAAATCATTGAACTCGAAGTCACAGGATTCAATCGAGGGGGTTTGCTGGTTGAGAACGAGCGTATCAAAGGCTTTGTACCCATCTCACATCTGATTGAGATTTCGAAAGAAACCGAAGAAGAAAAACGCAAGGAGATATTGGCTACCTATGTTGGCCGTTCATTGCAACTGAAAGTTATTGAATGCAGCCCCAAACGTGAGAGAGTCGTGCTATCTGAGCGTGCAGCCCAGGCCGCGCCCGGGCAACGTTTGGAACTTCTCGGCCAACTTTCTTCTGGAACCCATATTTTTGGCAGGGTAACGACAATTACAAACTTTGGGGCTTTCGTCGATTTGGGTGGCGTAGAAGGCCTAATTCATATATCCGAATTGTCTTGGGGACGCGTGACACATCCCAATGAGGTGCTTTCTGTCGGAGATGAGATTGAGGTCTATGTGCTCAACCTCGATATGCCTCGCTGCCGCGTTGCTCTCAGCCTTAAACGGCTGCAACCTAATCCTTGGGATAATGCACATCACACCTACCAGCCCGGTCAGGTTATAGAAGCCGAGATCACCAATATCGTCCCCTATGGGGCATTTGCCCGATTGGAAGAGGGTCTTGATGGGTTGATTCACATTTCTGAGATCGATGGAAATCCAGCCAGCCCGAACGAAGTACTCACAGAGGGTCAGAAAGTGCAAGTATCCATTCTCCACATTGACACTGCCCGGCAACAACTTGGGTTGCGGTTGCATACCAATGGGGGCGATATGTGAAAAATTGGTGGCTAGTTGCAATGGGGGTTCTTTTTGGATTATTAGCAGCTGGAGCAGTTATTCTGGCCAGCAGTCCGCCGCGCGGCACGCCAATCTCACTTTTGCCCCCACCCACACCCGCTCCAATCAAAGTTCATGTATTTGGAGCCGTTAATGATCCGGGGGTTTATGATTTATCCCTTGATAGTCGAGTTCAGGATGCCATTTTTGCTGCGGGGGGGTTCACCAGCGATGCGCAAATGGAAGGCGTAAACCTGGCCGCCAAACTACAGGATGGTGATCAGGTACAGATTTCACCCCAAAGAACGTCCGCTATTTCCGCTACGGGGTCAGAATCCTCCCAAAATACAGGGGGAGAGTCAACAGGAGTATCAACCCTGACAGTTATCAATATCAATACGGCATCTCAAGCGGAACTCGAAACACTTCCGGGTATTGGACCCGTCACTGCAGAGAAGATCATCGAATACCGTCAACTGAATGGGAATTTTTCCACCGTAGAGGGAATTCAAAAAGTCTCTGGGATCGGTCCGGCCACATTTGAAAAAATAAAAGATCAGATCACTGTGAGCGAGTGATATGCCCAACAGAAAGAATTCCAGTGATTGGTTGAATATATCTATTCCAATTGGGTTGACATTGGTAGCCCTAGGGCTTTTAGTTTTGGCGCCTTTTTGGGCCTTCCAATGGTTCCAACAACCTTTCATGGGATTGTTCCTCGAACCCAATAATGTAATAAGTCAGGTAAATGGTCAAAACTGGCCGGCAAAGGATGCTGGAGCTGAGGATTATGCTCAACTCATCGCCATCAACAACATGCCGGTTGGGAATCCAGATTCAATCAGGGATGCTTTGAGACAAGCCAGCGACCAGGTTGTTGCCACACTCCAACCCCAAAATACAGGCGCATACCAAGTTACCTTCATTCCCAGGCAGTTTAAGCTCTTGGAGCTCGTGACCTGGTTTGGAATCCCTTATTTCATTGGTATCGGTTTTTGGTTGATTGGCGTTTGGGCTTACTATTTGAGCAAGGGTAGGCAGTCATCTCGAGCATTTTTGTCTTTCACGTCTGCGGCGGCCATTATCACCGCCGGCTATTTTGACATGAACACCAGCCAATTCTTTGTGCTGGGTTGGGCCATGGCGCTGCCGATTACTGGTGGGGCTTTAGCGCATTTAGCCCTGGTGTTTCCACGCAAAATGGCCTTTATCGATCACGCGCCGGTATTGAGATTTATCCCATGGGCCATCAGTACACTGTTGCTGATACCCGTTATAAAAGAAATCTTACAACCTGCCAATCCATGGAGCTACATCAATACTTGGCTTCTGAGTTATGCAATCATCAGTCTGTCAATTCTTCTTTTTTTGGGGTCTTTAATCTTCCGTATGGTGCGCAGCGACGCGCCTATGGTTCGCCAGCAAAGTCGCATTATTGTCTTTGGTACCACGTTGGCTTTTGGCCCTGTACTATTCACGTTTCTGCTGCCTTCCGCCCTTGGTCTCTTAGTTCAGTTGCAGGCCATCATTGCTTTCCCTGCCCTAATCATCTTTCCGCTTTCAGTAGCTTATGCGCTAGTGAGATATCGTTTGCTGGATGTCGATCGTATCATGGGGAGGACGCTGACCTATGCCCTTACAATCACTATCGTTGTGGGGTTTTTCTATGTGCTGCTGAATTTTCTCTCTCAACTCATCCCCGATGGAATTAGGCCTGATGATCCGCTGCAAGTGGCATTGTACTTACTCTTCTTAGTACTGGCGCTGACGCCCCTGCGAAATCTCATCCAAAGAGGCATCGACCGAATTTTTTATCGCAACCGGGCAGATTATCGTCATGCGTTAACTCGTCTATCCCAAGAACTAACTATATCGCCCGCAATGGATCACACATTAAAAATACTGGAGCAAGAGATCCAGGGCGCACTGGCCCCCGAACGTGTTTTGATCTATCTCTATGACGATAAAGATGCAGTTTTTCGACCCCAAAGCATAGAAGACGATTTGGAAATTGTCATCCCCGCAGAAAGCCCCCTCTTAGACGCCATGCGTCGAGGGAGGGGTGGAATCTGGTTTCCCCCAGGACGTACTCTTCCCTTAGCGCTTGTGGGACAGGCAACTACTTTGGAAGAGATGGGCTGCCGCGTTTTCATTCCGCTTCATTATGAGGACAATATGATCGGCTTTCTGGCCCTCGGTCCGCGCCGATCTGGCGATCCATACAGCAGTGATGATCTAAACTTCCTGGAGGCTGTCGCCGGACAATCATCATTGGCATTGGAAAATGTGCGTTTGTTCGCCAACTTGCAAGAAACCCTCAACCAAACTCTGGAAATGAAGAACTTGATGGATGACATATTTGCATCGATGTCTTCAGGAGTAATAACCACCGACGTAGAACGCAAAATAACCCTCTTCAATGACGCTGCCACACGCATTCTTGGCATCCCCATCGAAAAAGTAGTAGGCCGCAAACTAGGTGAAGCGCTGCCTGAGTTTGGGCCGCATTTCTTATTAATGGCTGCATCCACACTGCGCGATGGCAGTTCGATCGAAGGTGAAGAATTCACTCCCATCCTGATGGAGCGGGGACCTGTTTTCTTGCGCCTCTCCAGCACCCCACTCAAGGATGCGCAATTGAACACCAAGGGTGCTACCATCGTGATCGATGACCTCACTAAGGAGCGCTCCCTCGAGGCTGAGCAAGAACGCATCCGCCAGACATTCGGTCGTGTGGTCGCTCCGCGCGTCCGTGACAGGCTTCTCGAAGATCCCAGCAACCTGCGCCTGGATGGCATCCGCCAGCCTCTGACAGTGCTCTTTGCAGATATTCATAACTTCACACCTCTCAGCGAGAGAATTAAGCCAGAAGTGCTCTTCCAAATATTAAATTCCTATCTCTCAGTAGCGGCCACTGCCGTTTTAGAAGAAGAGGGCACGCTAGACAAATTCATGGGCGATGCCGTTTTAGCATTTTGGAATGCCCCAGACGAACAACCTGATCATGTATTACGTGCCGCCCGTGCCGCCCTAGCAATGGATGTCGCTATCCGTAATGTGCGCGCTGAAGTGACTCAGGCACATCAATTGTTCTTTAGTATTGGCATCACAACTGGGGAAGCCATGGTTGGCAACGTAGGCACTCCTGACTTGTTCAATTACACAGTTATTGGTGATATCGTCAATTATGCATCAAGACTAGAATCTATTGCTTCACCCGGGCAAATACTGCTTTCGAAAGAATCATACATCGCTATCGCCGACTATGTACTCGCCAAGGAGCTTCCACCTGTACAAGTTAAAGGTAAATCCGCACCAGCCGTTGTTTATGAACTCCAAGGATTGAAAACTTAATCATGCTCGCTGAATATCATATCGAAATCTGCCAACGCGCGCTCGAAGGTAAGTTCTCTGTGCGCGCCTTAGAAACGATCATGGATGCTAATACAGCCCAGGACAACCTTGGCGGGCAGATTGGCCATCCTGAATACCATTTTGATGACAATGCCTTCGAAGAAGGGTATGCCTATCTCGAAGAGCAACGAGAAATCATCATGACTATATTTTCTGAAGAGGGGAATATCGAACACGCCTGGAAAGCCTTTGGCAGGCTGACTCACGCTGCCCAAGATTTTTATTCACACAGTAATTACCTGGAACTCTGGGCACAATCCTTCCCCAAAGATGAAATACTCCCCGCTGATCAAGTTAACGCGCTGGACCAAGACACCCTCAATCACCCTGACCTGCGTTCTGGGCGCATCTACTTCCCAGAAGTGTTGGCTTTCATTCCATCGCTGCGTCCCCTCACCCGACGGATCTTGCCCGCGGACTCTCACGCTAACATGAATCTCGATTATCCTGAACGTGGGAATTTTTTCCCATATGCCATCGAGGCTGCGGTAAAAAGAACGCTCTATGAATACGAGCAGTTGAGTGAAAGTATCTTAGAAACTGCAGATCAAGAAGCTCTGGATTGGTTTTCTGATTTTTGAGTGAACTAACAACACCCGCTGTTTCGCCTACGGCAGTTCAGCGTGGTTTTGACAACTCCCCTTAGTCGTACCGCCGAAGGCGTGCAGAGCCAACCGATGCTGGACCTATCAAAACCAAGGATGCTTGTTCATTTATGTGTGTCAAATTCTATTGCAACCTTTCCATCCGCTGCTCGTATAATAAATTGAATTGAACAACCTGAAAACAGGAGATAGAAATATGTCTACACAATAC
>CAYQQX010000197.1:0-7856 GCA_964419495.1 uncultured Anaerolineales bacterium | reverse complement strand
TGAACTCCGCAACCCAACTATCCCGGCTTTTCAGCCTGCTTAGCGAAAGTCCTATAGATACCAAATAAGGTTCTGTCCTTTGGCAGAACCTTATTTGATTAAGGCGGCATTCGGTAACAGCGGCATATATCTTGCAATGTTGTAAGATGCCCGCTTTCAAGGTACGGGGGGTGGAAATAATTTCCAATATCAGGTAGACTATAGGTACTATTCACCCTTCACTTATCTGAATTGGAGCATCATTTTACCGATGAAATCGGGAAACAAAATGGTGATAGGATCAACTTCTTTAATTAGCCAATGACTGGGAGGCTATTATGCGTCGAGGACGAGTTTTCTTTTACTTAGCTGCAATCTTGATTTTGGTTTTGGTGGGTGCCTTTGTGATTACGCAACGATTTTCGCAGCCTTCGGGTGAGGGTACTGCTGATGCTCCCGCTCCAACACCGATTATTGATTTGGTTGAGATCGTTGTAATAACCCAGCCAACGCCGCGCGGCACAGTTCTCAATGAAACTATTTTGGGTCTCATCGAGCTGCCCAGAGACAATGTAATCGAAGGCATGTTCACGGATATGGCTCTTGTGGTTGGACGGCAGGCGAAGTTTGACCTGGATTCTGGTATCCCTGTGACTGCTGGAATGCTGGTAGATGCTGCTGCGCAGCTCTCAGATACTGGTTCGATAGCCTCGCTTTCAATCCCTCGTGGAAAGGTTGCAGTCTCGATACCGATAAGTAGGCTGTCAAGCGTTTCTTATGCCCCTAAACCTGGAGACCATGTAAGCGTAATCGCCACGATGATGTTCCTCGATTTGGATAGCGAGTTCCAGAGCCAATTACCAAACAATATTGGCGGTGTCACGGGCCCATACGTCAATGCTGAGACGGGGGAAAGCTACATAACCATTCGGGTCTTTGGTGGGGCAGAATCGCCGATCTACGGACGTACAGAACTAGACCCCATCTTGAATGAGTTGGCCTATGTTATCCCTCAGGAAGCGCAGAGACCACGCATAGTCAGCCAGACGGTGCTTTACGATGTTGAGATATTACAGATAGGTGATTTCCCGTTAGCCGAAGAGGAAGAACAAGCAGCTGCAGATGAGGCGGCTGCTGAAGCAGTTGCCCAGGCAGATCAAGCCGGGCAAGCCCAGGCAGCAGGTGAAGAGGCGGCACCCCCTGTTACTCCTCCGGATGTCATCACCATAATTGTTAACCCTCAGGATGCAGTGACCCTCAATTACTTGCTTTTCAGTGGTGCGGAATTGACCCTGGCACTTCGAGCCTCTGGAGATGATTCTATCACCACAACCGAAGCAGCCACCCTGCAGTTTTTGTTAGATGTTTACAATATCCCCATTCCAGCCAAATTACCCTATGGAATGAACCCCCGCATGGATGAGTTGGTTCCAACAACGTTGGGAAATGACATAATACCTGGGCAATAGAACTAGAGAAAATTGATTCTTTCGGAGATTTTATATGGCTGATAGCGATATCATTCGCGTAATCATCGTAGACGATGTAGCGGAAACACGAGAAAATATTCGAAAGCTATTGCAGTTTGAAAGTGATATTGAAGTTACCGGAGTGGCAACCACTGGGCGTGAAGGCATTCAGTTGGCCCGGGACGCATCTCCGGATGTTGTCCTGATGGATATCAATATGCCGGATATGGACGGCATAACTGCAACTGAAAATATTCTCCAAGAGCTTCCTCACATTCAAATAATCATTCTCTCCGTACAGGGAGATCCAAACTATATGCGCCGGGCAATGCTCGCTGGCGCACGAGATTTCCTGACCAAACCTCCCATGGTCGATGAGCTGATTGCCGCCCTACGTCGAGCAGGGAAAATGGCTCATGAGGAAAAACAAAAGGCCGAAATCCGATATCAAACAGCAGAGTTGGGTGGCTCTTTGGGACCTGCAGATTTCGGCATGGGGGCTTCATCTTACGGGAAGGTTATTGTTGTTTTCAGCCCCAAGGGTGGGGTTGGCTGCACAACAGTAACTACAAATTTGGCAGTTACTTTACATAATCCAGAAACCCCGGTCGTGGTCGTCGATGGTAATCTGCAGTTTGGTGACCTTACAATTGTCTTGAATGAGCGCGGCAAGAACAGCATTGTCGATCTTGCGCCAAGAGCAGATGAGTTGGATACAGAAATTGTAGATGAAGTTTTGATAACGCATCGCGCAACTGGTGTAAAAATATTGGCCGCGCCCCAACGCCCAGAACAGGCTGAAAGTGTTTCAGGTGATCAATATGGGAAAATATTGGCCTACTTACGCAGGCTCTATTCGTATGTTATTGTCGATGCCGAATCCGCTTTATCGGATATCGTGTTGAGCGCCTTTGATGCCAGTTCGATGGTAATTCTGGTGGCCAACCAAGATATTCCGTCCATCAATGATGCCAGACTTTTCCTGGATTTATCGGATGTGATTGGGTTAGACCGCGATCGAATACTATTTGCGCTCAACAAATTTGATAAACGCATAACCATAACACCAGAGTCAATTAGTGAAAACTTAAGAAAAGAGATTGCCCTAACTATTCCGGCTGATGAACGTGCAGTATTGCCTTCGATCAACCGCGGTTCTCCATTTGTGATCGGAGATAAAAAACGTCCCATTGCCAGAGCAATCCTTTCTTTGGCTGAAACCGTGCGCCTTCAACTTGTTGAATTAGAAACCGCAAATGAATAAATCAATTGTGTGCGTTATTTGTTGAAAACATAATTATCCAGGATGTGTGACTATGTCTTTATTAAGACGAATTGAGCAAGGACAATCGGGTGAAGGAGAAGAGGGCGATCAGGGGAGATTGAAATCGCTGCAATCCAGACGAGTTGCTCCGCCAGATGGCGATGCTCAGCGTGATACCTATCTAGATTTGAAGACTAGAGTTCAAAATCGTTTGTTATCTGAGTTGGATCCAACTACAGATGTCACACAAGTTGGGGTTGTTCGAGGCACAATCCGAGATTTATTTGAACAGGTTCTCACTGAAGAAAACATCGTTCTTTCGCGTCAGGAAAAACACCGCCTTTTCGAGCAGATTGCAGCTGAAATTCTAGGATTTGGACCTTTGCAAACATTGCTGGAAGAGGACGATGTCACCGAAATCATGGTGAATGGACCAAAAAATATCTATATTGAAAAACGGGGCAAATTGCATCGTGTCCCCCTATCATTTGAGAGCGATGAACATGTGATGCGGATCATTGAGCGGATTGTGGCCCCTTTAGGCCGGCGCGTGGATGAGTCCAGCCCCTATGTGGATGCGCGTTTGCCCGATGGTTCGCGTGTCAATGCGGTAATTCCCCCAATTTCTCTTGTCGGTCCCACGTTGACTATTCGTAAATTTTCCAAAAACCCCATTACCATCGAGCAGTTAGTCAAATTTGGCAGCTTGACTCCCGAGGCTCTTCAATTCTTGAAAGCTTGTGTCGAATCTCGTTTGAACGTCATTATTTCAGGCGGTACAGGTTCGGGCAAGACGACGCTCCTGAATATTTTGTCTCAATTCATTCCCTCTGATGAAAGGATCGTGACCATCGAAAACGCAGCTGAGCTGCAGCTACGACAGGAACATGTGGTTACGCTCGAATCCCGCCCACCCAATATTGAAGGTACGGGTGAGGTTACGATCCGTCAATTAGTAGTCAATTCCTTGCGTATGCGGCCAGACCGAGTCATCGTGGGTGAGATTCGCGATGAAGAATCATTGGACATGTTGCAGGCCATGAATACGGGTCATGATGGTTCTATGACCACGGCGCACTCCAATAGCCCGCGCGATACATTGGCTCGTATTGAGACCATGGCGTTGATGGCGGGTATGGATTTGCCAGTTCGAGCTATTCGTGAGCAGATCGCCTCGGCCATCGACCTGGTTGTACACCAGGAACGTTTGCGAGATGGTACTCGTAAGGTGGTTAACGTCACTGAAATCAGCGGCATGGAAGGCGACGTAATCACCATGACGGATATTTTTGCCTTTGAGCAGCGCGGCATTGAAGATGGTGAAGTTATTGGTGAATTGCGGCCAACGGGCCTGCGCCCGAAAGCCATCAACCAGATCGAGGCCGCGGGTATTCATCTCCCCCCATCGATTTTTGGTGTTGGTACACGACGTGGATATTAGGAGCAATGACCGTATCTATTTGGAGAGTAATCTAGCATGAATCTTCTACTGATTGGTGGAGGGGCACTGATACTGATACTGCTAATCGTTGGGGTTGTCACCTCCATGACAGGGGGTACCTCTCTGGTCGAGGAGCGCCTTACCGAATATGTGGGGGATGAATTTTATGAAGATGCAGCGGGAGAAGATAGGGCATCCCCCGTCTCGGAATGGGTAAATGTCCAGGTTGAAAGAACGCAGTGGGGCGATGGTGTAGCGCGCAATCTAGCCCAGGCCGATGTCAAGTTGAAACCAGGTGAATATTTATCGCTGATTGTGATCGCCATGATCGGTGTTGCTTTTGTGGCCTGGTTTTTTGGCGGCCGATCGATTGTCTCGGCAATCATTGGGGCCATTGTAGGGTTTTTCTTGCCGCGGTTTTATATCAGCAGACAAAAAGGCAAACGTTTACAGTCGTTTAGTGACCAGCTGCCCGATATGCTTAGTTTGATGGTCAATGGATTGCGGGCGGGTTTCTCCACTGCCCAGGCTATGGAGGCTGTCAGCAAAGAAATGCCGCCCCCTCTTTGCGATGAATTCAAGCGAGTTGTTCAGGAAATGCAAATTGGTATCTCGATGGAAGACGCCATGGATAATATTTTGCGGCGCATCCCATCCGAAGATTTAGATTTGGTAATTACAGCCATCAATGTGCAGCGTGAAGTTGGTGGTAACCTGGCTGAAATTTTGGATACCATTGCGCACACCATTCGAGAGCGCGTACGAATTAAGGGTGAAATTCGGGTTTTGACAGCCCAAGTCATGTATTCAGGCAGATTTCTTGCGCTATTGCCATTTATTCTTTCCAGTATTATCTGGTTTGGCAACAAAGATTATGTGATGTCCGTATTTCAGCCGGATGTGATTTATTGCGGATATGCCATTTTCGGTTCAGCATTGTGCCTGGTTGGATTAGGCTATTTTGTTATGATGCGCATCGCGGATATTGAGGTATAGAGATTAGGATTACTCCATGAATATTACATTGATTCTAATTGTTGTCGGTGTGATCGTGGTAGGCGCAGTTACGCTGGTCATTGTTGGATTGCGGGATCAAGGCGGTGGAGAAGACGCGCTCCAGGAACGTTTGGCAGATTTTGTAGGCCGAGGCGAGGTCGCCACGCTGGAAGAGATCGAGATGTCGCAATCGCTGACGGATCGGGTCATTATTCCCTTGGCGCGCCGTTTTGGCGATATTGTTCTCAGGGTTACTCCCCAAAACGCTCTCGACCGAACTGCTCGTCAAATAGAATTAGCCGGTAACCCGCGCGGCCTTGAACCAACCATATTTTGGGTATCTCGGTTTGCCGCCGCCATAGGAATCGCGGCACTATTGTTCTTTGTGTTGTCGATAACTGGCCTAGACTGGCCCTGGATACGCAGGATAATGATCGTGGTTTTGTTTACAGTGTTGGGATTTAATATCCCCCAACTCTTACTTAACAGTCGGATTAATCGCCGGCAAGATGATGTTCGTAAAGCTCTGCCCGATGCCTTAGATTTGTTAACGATTTGTGTCGAAGCAGGGCTGGGTTTCGACGGCGCCATGGCGAAGGTTAATGAGAAATGGGATAACGAATTGTCCCTTTCATTTGGAAGGGTGTTGCGTGAGATCCAGCTGGGAAAGCTTCGTCGAGATGCCCTTAAAGATATGGCCGATCGCATTGAAATTTCGGAAATGACCAGCTTTGTTGCGGCTATCGTGCAGAGTGAGCAATTGGGCGTCAGTATGGCCAAAGTTCTCCGCATCCAGGCTGACCAGATGCGTATTAGGCGTAGACAGGCTGCTGAGGAGAAGGCACAGCAAGCCCCGATCAAAATGCTCTTCCCCATGGGTGTATTGATATTCCCCTCTTTGTTGATTATTCTTTTGGGCCCGGCGGCTGTGCAGTTGATGCAGTCCGCCTTGGGTGCCATGTTCTAGCGACTTAGTGCTCAGCGCCCTGTCCACGGGGCGTGTTGATTTTCTAGGAGTCCATTGATCCGATATACCTTGCATCGATGGAGTTGGGCGGCTCTGGATTTGTTGTTTCCGCCCACCTGTGGGGGTTGTGACGCTCCCGGCGCGCGCTGGTGCCCAGAGTGTCAGGAAAATACGACACGGATTGAAACCCCTTATTGCCAATATTGCGGCCAGCCTGTTTCTGGGGTGGAATGTTGTGAGCGTTGTGAAACTGCGCCTCCCAAGTTGAGCGCCATTCGATCGTGGGCCATTTTTGACGGCCCGATTCGAAATGCGCTGCATCGAGTCAAATACCGGCGCGATGTGGCTTTGGCCGAAGCCCTGATGCGGCCGATGATAAACTATGTTTTTTCTCTGGGGTGGGGGGTCAATCTTGTAGCTCCAGTGCCTTTGAGCAACAAGCGACTGGGTGAACGTGGTTATAATCAGGCTGACTTATTGGCGAAACCATTGGCCTTAGGAATGGGTTTAAATTATCAACCAAAGGCGCTGCAGCGCGGGCGTGACACTCGCTCCCAGGTTGATTTGAACCTGGCGCAGCGCCGAGAAAATGTGAAAGATGCTTTTTCTGCAAAGGGTAAGCTCATCGATGGAAAAGCTATCTTAATAGTAGATGATGTCGCCACAAGCGGATCTACGCTGGACGCCTGTGCTGAAGCACTTTGGCTGGCCGGCGCCAGTGACGTTTATGGAGTGACCCTGGCACGTGCGGTATTAACATCGAATTAGCTGAATCGGAGGTATCCCATGACACTGGAAGTTAAACTGTTCGTACGTGATCTCAAGCTGACGGATAAACTGCAAGATTATGTTGAAAACAAAGTCAGCAAATTAGATCGATACATCAATAATATTAACGAAGCGCGCGTGGATCTGGCCCATGTCAAGTCTGCCCGCGATGCCAACGACCGCTATGTAGCTCAAATTACGATCCGGGGGAAGGGGTTTATCCTACGGGCTGAAGAACGTTCTGATGATATTGTCGCCGCAATTGACTCGGCGTTACCCAAAATTCAACGCCGAATTAAACGCTACAAGGGTAAGCACTATATTCACCGCGGCGATGGGATCAGTGCAGCCGAAGTGACCATGGATATTCCCGATGACCTTGAACCAGAGGCAGATGCGGATCCGGAGATCGTACGGCGCAAGCATTTTATTCTCACACCCATGGATGAGATGGAAGCCATTGAGCAGATGGAACTGCTTGGTCACGAGGATTTCTTCTTGTTCCTCAATGCCAACAGCGGGCAAATCAATGTATTGTACAAGCGCCGTGATGGCAAGTATGGTGTCATTGAGCCCGAAATTGCCTAACAAGCTTAGTTTTTGTCATTCTGAGTAAACCCATAGCGTCCTTGGTTTTACTTCGACGAGCTCAGTACAAGCGATACGTCCGGCGTTGGTTGAGTACTCCCGGAGGGAGCGTATCGAAACCCGCCGGACCGCCAAAAGCGGGTCGAAGAATCTAATAGGCCTATTGCCTGGATCTTTTACCAGCCTTCGGTAGCTCAGGAAGAATTTTCCTCAGAGAATATTAATGTGGCGGCAGTACAACTGCCGCCACTTGGTTTTAACGGGGTCTTTGGGTTTCCCGTGGTGCTCGGTCTGGATTGCCAAATCCAGACCTACTTCTATTGACTAATTCAATATTTACACAAATCCGTTAAATCCGTGCAATCCGTGTCCAATACCCCTAAC
>CAYQQX010000196.1:0-7866 GCA_964419495.1 uncultured Anaerolineales bacterium | reverse complement strand
GTTAGGTGAGTAGAACTATTAATTGGGGGCAAAGGTTGAGCTTAACTAAGCACCTTGACTTGAGATTATTATCTGGGAGATTGGATTTTGATGAGTGAATCTGAAAAAATGACCCTGGATGAAGCGCATAAAAAATTTTGTATTCGCTTTAACGGTCGCTTTTGGCGTTTGTGGGGGATAATGAGGGTGGGGAATGGTACGGAACTCGTTGAGTAAATGATGAATCAAAAAGGTGAAGCGACTAAAAAGCTTCACCTTTTTTGATTATGGTCTAGTACCTATTCCACGGCATTAACGTTTTGAGCTTGGGGGCCTTTGTCGCCGACGACAACCTCAAATTCTACGCGTTGACCTTCCTCGAGGGTGCGGTATCCTTCGCCCAAGATCGAGCTATAGTGCACAAACACATCCTCGCCTTGGTCCCCCTGAATGAAGCCATAACCTTTGCTGGCGTTGAACCATTTTACGGTTCCGGTTTCTCGTACTGACACTGCTGCTTCTCCTTTCATCCAATCTAATTCTTCTCGGCAGCACTACCAGATATTTTGGCGATGTAATTAAACACAAAAGCTGCCCTATACAAGAAATTTGTAGCATGCAGAATTGGGCTTGTCAAGGCGGTCTGCGGGGGTTTTATGGATTTTTTAGGTAAGGAGAAATTCGGGGAGTTAATACACAATTACCTGTGTGCCGTAGCCTCTGCGTTCCCATTCGTGAGGTTCGATCTCAGGTAAAGCCCAAAGGTAGAGCCATCTGGCTTCTTCCATGGTCATATTCACGCAACCATGACTCATTTTGTAGCCATAATTGTGATGCCAATATGTGCCGTGAAAGGCAATTCCAGTTTCGGTAAAGAAAGTCACCCAAGGTACGCCAGGTAGTTCGTAGGCATGGATATCATCGGTCATTTTGCCGTTGCCCATGTGTTTCGAAGGCATTTTGACAGAGACATTGAAGCGGCCAGTTGGCGTTTTCGTTGGGATGCCATTGGAGGTAGCGCCCATGCTGGGAATGCCCGTTGAAACCAAGGTGCTGAGGACAACCTTATCTCCCTCATAGGCTTTCATGGATTGGTCTTTAAGTGAGACTTCAATGCGCTTCTCTTCAAATGGAACGTCAGGAGAAATGGGCTTAAGTTCTTCAGGCATGATGATGCGCACATGGGTAGCGGGCACGAAATAATCGATCTTGAGCAATTCGTCGGTGATTTTATACCAGGGTTCACCGTCCTGTCCTTCTTCGATCCCTGTAACCCAATGAACCGATTGGTAATACAGGCGATAGAGAGGCACCCAGCCATAGGTCAGTGTTTTGCGGTACGAACGCGTATAGGGTACTGTGATCTCACCCAGCCAGCCCTCCTCTGGGACCCATACAAGGGGCTCATTCAGCACGCGTTTGACAATGGGTACGTGAGCGCTATGCGCATAGCCACCAAAGGTGCGGTACCAGCGGGGGGAATTAGGCTTATCTTCAGGCTCTATGATGATCTCAAAGATAGGAATGATTTGATCGCGATAGCGTGCGCCCACCTTTTCGCTTTTGTAATCATCTGTGGTAAAGATATCAATTTCCTTCGTGCCTACTCGGCCGATGGCAATCACATCTGATGGAAATCCCTCATCATCGGGAAACCAATCGAAAATACGGTTTGTCGACAATGAGCCGAAAGCCATGGAACTGAATTTTAGAAAATCACGCCGTGAAATTGATTTGACCATTACAAACAGATTCTACTAAATGAAAATGGATAGATCAAGTCTGAATTTTGCCCGCAGGCTGCAGTTCCTATCAGCCATGCGCCACCCCAAGTGCAAGGGCACTTGGGGGAGTAGTTGTCGATTTCGTTTGAGATTACCTGAACGCGCGAACGGCGAAATCCATAAAGCCGCATTGCCATGCAGTCGCATGAGCGACGGAGAAAGTGTCAGAAAACTCAAAAGATGTCGATGCGTGTACCATATCCACGCACATCCCAATTGCTGCGATCCCTAATGGGTAAATCAAAGGCTGGTGTGACCCAGCGGAAGAGCCATTTGGCGTCTTTATTGCTCAAATTAATGCAGCCGTGGCTCATAGGCAAACCGAAATTGGTGTGCCAAAAGGTTCCGTGGAAAGCCACGCCACTCTCAAAGATGAAGAAACTGGTCCATGGAACTCCCGGCAGGATATATTCATCCGGGGCACCAGAGGCCTGCACGCCGCCCATATGTTTGGATGGCGACTTGGATGTGATGTTGAACGTGCCCCGAGGGGTTTTTCTGCCCTCAGGGACTTCCAGCTCTCCCAGGCCGGTGGATGTGCGCATCCCCCGGACGGGTTGATCGTATTCGAAGGCGGTTAGAAATTGTCTTTGAAGATTGACCTCGATCCGTTTGGCATCGAAAGGAAGGCCCGGAGATAGGGGGGTCATTTCGTCATCAGGGATAGGTCGTAAGTGCAAAGAAGAGACGTAATAAACCAGATAATCCGTGAGCTCAGAGGTCAATTGATACCAGGGCTTGCCATCGGGGCCCTCGACAACGTCTGTGATCCAGTGCGTGGTTTCATAATAGAGTCTGTAATCGGGTTCCCAGCCAAATGTTTGGGAATAGGAAAATGCCTGGGTATAGGGGACGGTTACCTCGGCTAATTGGCCTCTCTCTGGAACTGACTCAAGGGGGGCATTGTAGCGGAATTTGGCAACCTGTAAGTATCCGCTGTGAATATAGCCCCCAAATACTCGATACCAGATGGGATTGTATGGTGGCCCCTCGACGGGCGTCAATTGGTAATAGATGTTGAGGAGCTCATCCTGGCGCGTCCAGCGCGTAATGCCACTATGAAAGCGCGGCTCTTTATAGATGGCTGCCTGCTGATCAACGGTCACACGTCCCACAAGCATCAGCCCGGCTTCATAGTCGTCATAAGGGGGTGGGAAGGGGTGAAAAGCTAAACTGCCCAAACCTAGAGCGCTTAGTTTTAGAAAATCACGACGGGAAAGTGGCTTAGTGCCCATATGAATGCGATTGTAATCAAGGATAGGTTGGAAAGCAAGCCAATCATTGATGTGAGAGATTAGGTTTGGATAAACTCCAGTACTATCTTAAAGCGCCGCATTTCGACTTTTAGTATTTCATCTCATAAAAAATTATATTAGGTGTCACTGCGAGCGCAGCGTGGCAGTCTCCAGGTAAATGAAGGAGATTGCTTCGCCTTGGGGAAAGCGCCCCAGGCTCGCAATGACATCAGTTTTAGTTTTTTATGAGATGCTCCATTTAAGAAAGCAGAAGGAGAGAGTGTTGATTTACGTGATGTTTATAACATCAACCTGAGTTAGCCAGGCTTCGAGAACCTCAACCCTCGGCAACCACTGCTGTCTGAGGCTCTCGCCTGTACTGAGCTTGTCGAAGTGAAACAGCACCATTAGACCGTTTCAACACCACTAGTTTGACCACTCCCATTAGATTAGCTTCATTTGAGATTGAAGGAACCTGCTAAAATAACAATAGATTCAACACATTTGTATAGATCCGGCTAAGTGATCAGGAGCGTTTCATGAAGTTGCGCGTGGTGGTTCTGGGGGCAGGGTTTGGTGGTCTGGAACTCAGTTCGATCCTTTCTGAAGAGATGGGAGATGAACTGGATCTGACCTTGATTGACAAAAATGATACATTTTTCTTCGGCTATTCAAAATTGGACGTGATGTTTGGCCGGCAAACTGCTGACTCTGTGCTGCTCCATTATAGGAATTTCTTGAAGCCTGGCGTGACTTTTCGGCAGGAGACTGTCACAGCCATCGACCCCGAGGTACGGCAGGTGATTACTGACGGTGGAACTTATGATGCCGATGTGCTGGTGATAGCGCTGGGCGCGGATTATGATTTTGATGCCACGCCTGGTTTGATTGGCGGAGAAAACGAATTCTATTCCTTTGCGGGTGCTAAGCAATTAGGCGAAGTGCTCTCCACCTTTAGGCGAGGGCATGTCCTCATAGGAATGACATCGGCTCCGATTAAATGCCCCCCTGCACCAAGTGAAGCAGCTTTGTTGATGCACGATTATCTGACAGAACGCGGTGTTCGTAATGATTGCGAGATCACTCTGGTTATGCCCTTTAGTATCCCGATCCCCCCATCTGTTGGGGCTTCAAAGGCGCTGGTGAAAGTCTTCAAAGAGCGCGGCATAACGTTGAAAACGAATCAGGGGGTACAGGCGTTGGACCCTGAGCGCCGCGTTGCTGTCCTTAGAGATCAGAGCGAAAACCCCTACGATTTGTTTCTTGGGGTTCCCAAACACCGCGCCCCGGATGTGGTTATTGAAAGCGGCATGACCTATGATGGTTATATTCATGTCAGTCCAGATGATCTGACCACCGAATACCCAGGCGTGTATGCCATAGGAGATGTAACTTTCGTTGGCGCGCCCAAGGCGGGTATGTTTGCCGAAGGTGCGGCGAAGACTGCCGCCGAACACATCATTGCACAGGCTAAAGGAGAGGAGTCGTCAGAAATTTATCAGGGAGATGGTATTTGCTACATAGAGTTTGGAGGAAATCAGGTTGCGCGCGTCGATGTGGAGTTCTTTGATGATCCGTCGCATGGTACATTTTTCGAGCCCTCAACAAAAAATGTTAAAGAGAAGGAGCATTTCGGCACCAGTAGAACGGCACGTTGGTTTGGAAGGTAATTCAAAATAATCTAATATGAGGAGCGGCTGAATTGGCATTCATATTCGTCTATTCGTACTACGATGAGGAGGCAAAAAGGGGGCTGTGTTATTTGCTTTGTGTATTGTTTTGTTGATCTTATCTTCATCGCAGTTCAAAATAATTGCCACAGCCACCGGGGAGAAATCATTCCCCCGTATATTGCGCCCTTCTTCAGGGGGATAATCGGGATGGGGATTTACCTTCAGCATGTTTTCACTTGCTCCAGCCATTGAGGATAACCAAACGAGTGATCGGTATTCAGGTTTTGTGGGAACATCCCAGAAAACAAATGCTTTGCTGCGAATAGAAGATTGTCGAAGTTTGCCCCTCCATTTCCATAAGATTCCAGACCGAGACTCCACCAATTTTCATTTCCGACTCGGATTGCAGTCAATTCTACATTGCAGCCCCCGATGGAGAAATCTGGAATTTGAACCCATTTAATTTCTTTATCAACGAGTTGCAAGGAATTCAAGCTGCGCCTCTTTTCAACCGCCAGCCAGGAATTTCCTAATACATCAAGAGATAGGCCTCCCATTTGTCTTGAAGAAATGAGAAAACTCCATTTGCTCCAGCCTTCGATAATCCCCACAACATTGGATGCAAAACTGGCCTGGCCAAATTCCCGGACGCGTTGTTTGATCTCGATGCGTCCTTCACGCAACTTTATCCCCAGGCTGGTCTTTTCTTCTTGCTGTAGATAATAATCTGTGCGCACAGGCTGTGTTACGGAAGATGAATTGACTTGATCAAACCAAATATGAATATCCCCTGGGATTCCCCCCTTGAAAAACCAACGTGCTTCAACAGTCGAGAACATGGATTATTCGATCTGATAATCTCTGACGAAATCTTCTCTCCTGGCAATCAGCTTCTTCCAGATTTCTATGGGGACTATGTTTCGTATCGCTTCGAAGATCTGCTCTAGTCGTGAGGATTCTTCGATCATGCTGGTAACTTTGTATTCTACCCCATCTGCGAAAAAGTCCAACCATTCCAATGAGCCACCAACAGGCGCATTCTGGATCTCGGTCCAGGTTTGACGAAAAACTTTTCGCTCAATCATCAGATTATAGAGCGAGTCAAGCGTGTCAGCATCTACATTGAAATCTTCGACCCACGCCGGCATATCATGCTGGGGGTAATCTGGATAAAAGTTGATTGCCCCATTTAGACTGGGACCTATTTTGATGGTGTATTCATAATAATGTGGGGGCGGGACTGTGCCCTCACACCAGCGGTATTTGAGAGAAAAATCTTTAGGCAGCTTATTCATCAATCATCAATCAAAAATCATTAATCGCCATTCTACGGCCATGGTACTTCTACCGGTTCTGAATAGCCGTGCTTCTCGGCGATGTACACCAGGGCACTCGACGGTAAGAGACAGCCGGGTTCATCTTTGACATATAAATCGTTATTCTCGGTGTGATATGCGGTCCAGAAATAAGCCCCACCCTGGCATAACCACAACTCGATCAGATAGCCGCGACGATCCTCTACGGGAATGTAGTAGGCATGCGACCAACTGATAGTGACTTCGTTACCATCTCGAGATGCAACCACGCCTTCGGGAAGTCGAACAAAGGTTGATTTGGGTAATTCGGTTTTAACCACATTAGCATCCATCGCATCGCCGACGATCTCGAAGAGTGAAGCTGCGGCCCAACAATGCCGGTCAAGATCGTGGGGCTGCACCCAAAGCCAGGTGCCAAATTTGTTGCGCCCGTGGACCAGTATGGGATCCCCCTGATTGAGTTCGTGAGAATAAAGATAGGCTTTACCAGGCCCATAGCGACAGAAGCCTTGGGCGACAATGACATGGCCGTAAGGTCCTTCAGGTGTAGGCGTGGGTGTAACCGTTGGGGTCAGCGTACTGGTGGGAGTGTTCGTAGGTGTGGAAGTATTTGTCGGCGTAGATGTGGCTGTTGCTGTAAATGTTAGTGTTGGAGTTAATGTTGCAGTTGCGGTAAGCGTAGGCGTAAAACTCGAAGTTGCTGTGGGCGCCGCAGATGCAAACAACGAGATTGCTGGCATATTGCATCCTGTCAGTAGTAGAGCAATAATACCGAAAAATAACAAAATTCTCGAAATTTTCATAACCTGATCATACCAGAAAGTTTGTTCACTCACTTAATAAATAACGATCGAAAAATCCAATCACTCGTTCTTGATATTCATCTGGATATGCCGTGAGCATGCCTACATGTCCAACATCCGGCTCTGTCCAGAGAATTTTTGGCTCTCCCGCAAAATCGAATAGCCGTTGAGCTGAATCAGATGGCACGGTTTGGTCCGCTGCGCCTTGAATGATGAAGACTGGTCGTGGGCTGATATGCTGAATGGCATCCACTGGCCGCAGATTATCAACAGTCAAGCCTGTTTCGCGCTCCGTAAAGAATTGGATAAAGGGCCGGAAAATTGGATATGGAGAGACGATGTGGATCATGTCACCGATGGCCGCGAAAGCGCTATCGGTGACTACGGCCTGGATTTGGGGTTGCTCGGCGGCAGCGAGCAGCACGGTCGCTGCTCCCATGGATTCCCCAAAAGCACCGACCTTCATTGCCGGATCAAGACTCTGTGCGTAATCCAAGGCTGCCTTGACATCTCGCCGTTCGTAATAACCCCAGGTGACTAAATCTCCACTGCTCTCTCCATGGGCGCGCGCATCCCAGGAGATGACGCCATAACCATGCCAGGCGAAAAATGAGTGCATCAATGCTGATCGCGCCCCACCATACCCATGAACGACGAGGATTATGGCGTCATTTTGCGAGGGTGTGTACCAGGCCGAAAGCTCGATACCGTCTTCAGTCATCAAGGTGATGATCTCGAATTCGACATCGAATTGAGATGGGTCATCGCCTAATTCACGCTGGTAGCGATGCGGATGAGCGTAGCTTTGTGCTCCCTGATAGCCAAAACGGATCAGTACGAACAGTGCCCCAAGAATAATAATTCCCAGGCTGAAAGCCAGCAAATTTCGCCAATAACGCCAATCACCAAATCGGTTCATTTTTTCGTGCTATGTACTCAATATTTACCTGCTCGAGGATAATTTCGTTAAACAGTTTTTCAATCCAACTTTTCTCTTTGCGCAAAATAACGAAATTTTCGAAATACTCATCTGCCTCGTTGTCTTCATGTTTGGCGAAAGGCGTACTTTTTAATAG
>CAYQQX010000195.1:0-7889 GCA_964419495.1 uncultured Anaerolineales bacterium | reverse complement strand
CATGTTAAGGAAATCTATTTTTCCTCTAAATATTTCTTCTGCCACTCGAAGAGACGATTAAGTGCTTCGATGGGGGAAAGTGTTGTCAGATCTAACCCTTCCAATTCATCAAGAAGTGGATTGGTCTCTGGGAATAAGTTTAGCTGTTGAGGCACATTGGGATCAATTTCCACGGTCTTACCCGATGTCGCCTCTAATTGGCGCAGTATTTCATCTGCCCTTTGTATCACAGGCCCCGGTAGCCCAGCTAACTGCGCCACGTGAATGCCGTAAGAACGGTCAGCGCCGCCGGGCACGATCTTGTATAGGAAAACCACATCGCCATCGGCCTCGCTGACAGCCACATTATAGTTGCACACTCCAGGCAAAAGATCAGCCAGTTGGGTTAATTCGTGGTAATGGGTGGCGAAGAGAGTCTTGGAACGCAGCTTGGGATGGTTGTGAAGATACTCTACAATCGCCCAGGCGATGGAGACACCGTCATAGGTGCTGGTGCCGCGGCCGATCTCATCGAGGATCAACAGGCTGCGCTGGGTGGCGTGGTTCAAGATGTTGGCCGTCTCCACCATCTCGACCATGAAAGTCGACTGCCCAGCGTGAATCTCGTCCTGGGCACCGATGCGGGTAAAGATGCGGTCGATCAGGCCGATGCGGGCTGCATCGGCGGGAACGTAGCTGCCCATTTGGGCCATCAGGGCGATCAGGGCCGCCTGGCGCAAAAATGTGCTCTTCCCGGACATGTTCGGGCCGGTGACCAGGCGCACACGTTCGCCTTCTTCGTAAACGATATCGTTAGGCACAAACCGCTTACCAGATACCATCAGCAATTCCACCACCGGATGGCGAGCGCCCTGGATATCAAAAACGTCTTCCACAACAACTTCTGGGCAAATATAGCCATTTAAGGCAGCAACCTCGGCAAGCGTAGCCAGAACATCCAGGCGGGCAATTGCGCGAGCCGTTGCCAGCAGCCGTTGCCCAGCGCCGGCCATTCGGGCACAAACCTCAAAGAACAGGCGCCGCTCGACTTCCTTGATCTGCTCTTCGGCATTCAGCACCAGGCTTTCATATTCCTTCAATTCCGGAGTAATGTAGCGTTCCGCGCGCACCAAAGTCTGCTTGCGGATGTATTCTTCGGGCACCATCTCGGAATTGGTCTTGGTCACTTCAATGTAATAGCCAAAAACTTTGTTGTAGCCCACCTTAAGGGTCGAGATGCCTGTACGCTGACGCTCTTTGGGCTCCAAATCTTTGATCCACTCGCGTGCATGGCGAGAGGCGTCCAAAATATCGTCTAAATCTTTGGCATAGCCTGTGCGGATAATACCCGTCGTTCCCAGGGTGGCTGGGGGCTCATCGGCAAGAGCACTCTCTAATAATTCCAACTCTTCATTACAAAGATGGAAATTCTTTAAAGCTTTCTCAAGCGATGGGACCTCCTCGGGGAAAAGACTACGCAATCCAGGCAGCAGGCGCAGTGTTTCTCTCAGGGCAAGCAGATCTCTGGGTTGAGCAGTCCCCCCCACCACTCGATTGGTCAAGCGCTCTAAATCGGCAAGCGGCTTGAAAGCTGTGCGCATCTCTGCGCGTGAGAGTCCATCATCATAAAAATATGCCACCCCTGCTTGACGCTCGCGGATCTGATCAACATCCAACAAAGGCTTGCTAACCCATTGGCGCATCAATCGTTTGCCCATGGGTGTGACGGTGCGATCTAACACGCCCAATAAAGAACCTTCCATGTGTTCTCCGCGGATTGTTTCTGTTAATTCCAAATTGCGGCGTGTGGGAGCGTCTAGAGTCATGAATTCTGTTAAATGGTATGCACTCAAGCCAGTCAGCAAATTGAGGGCCGTGGGCTGCGTTTTTTCAAGGTACTGCACAACGGTGCCTGCGGCGCGAATCGCCAAAGGTAAACCCCGCACGCCAAAACCATCCAGCGAGGCTGCCTTGAATTGGCTTAACAGTGTTTGCTCACAACGGCTTTGCTCAAAACGCCAGGTGGGCCAAGGCGTAAAATGTCCAGGAAGCCCATTTGAAATTGATAAATCATCCGGGATCAGAGTTTCCACTGGAGAAAGTCGGATCAGCTCTGAACGAACGATCTCATTGATCCCCAAACTAGCAGCACTCAACTCTGTGGCCGCAAACTCTCCCGTGGTGATATCCACATAGGCAACGCCAGCACGCCTTTCATCGATGACAACACAAGCCAAATAGTTATTGGCATCTCCGGGCAGCAGCCCAGGTTCAATCACCGTGCCTGGAGTGACTACACGCACAACATCCCGAGGCATCAAGCCGTTGACCGGTTCGGTTCCCACCTGTTCACAGATAGCCACATGATAACCCTTGTTGATCAAACGCCCAAGATAATTCTCGGCGGCATGATGAGGAATTCCAGCCATCGGGACGCGCGTCCCCTTGGCAACATTGCGCGACGTCAGGACAATATCTAGTTCTTTTGAAATAGTGTGGGCATCTTCATCAAAGGTTTCATAAAAATCCCCCAGGCGAAAAAAAACGATCGCATCGGGATACTGGCTTTTTATGTCCAGGTATTGTTTTCGAACTGGTGTGATGTTTTTTTCTGCCATATGTTGATTCTATATTGAGCGTACTGAATAGACAAGGGCAACAGGCATATTGCATAAATTCATTGAAAATCTATCAGTAACTTGTAGTTGTGAAAGGACACCTCGGGGAAATGGCATTTATAAATAGCAATCATGGCTGAGAACACTCAAAACAACCTTTCGGGTAGCTAGCCAACCGCGTTGGCGGCCGAATCAGGCTAAGCACATCTTGCCAAATCCGCCCAACGCGCCTATCCTGAGCGTGTCGAAGGGGTTGGGCTACTGACCCAGAAAGAATTTTCACAGAGAAATAATCCATATGTGATTGCCATGACAATTATGACCAATGTTATTTGCCAATCACAAATTATCCGTTATAATTTGGTCACTATACATGCGACGAAAGGAGTGTAAGACTTATGGCTAGCGTAACTTACGATCACGTATTTAAACGCTTTGGCGATGTCGTGGCAGTAAATGATCTCGACATCCAGATCGAGGATAAAGAATTCCTCGTGCTAGTTGGCCCCTCGGGCTGCGGCAAGTCCACCGCACTGCGGTGTCTGGCCGGGCTGGAGGATATTAGTGAAGGGAAAATTCTCATTGGTGACCAGGTGGTCAACGATGTAGCCCCCAAGGATCGGGATATCGCCATGGTGTTCCAATCCTACGCCCTCTACCCCCACATGTCCGTTTATGACAATATGGCCTTCGGGCTCAAATTGCGCAAATACCCCAAGGACGAAATTAAGCGCCGCGTTGATGAGGCTGCTGAAATCCTGGGGATCGAAGATTTGCTCGATCGCAAGCCCCGCCAACTCTCCGGTGGACAACGTCAGCGAGTGGCTGTCGGCCGCGCCATTGTACGCGAGCCCAAAGTCTTCCTCCTTGACGAGCCCCTCTCCAACCTGGATGCAAAGCTGCGCGTGCAAACCCGCACCGAGATCACCAAGCTGCACCAGCGTCTGGAGACTACCTTCATCTATGTGACCCACGACCAGGTCGAGGCCATGACCATGGCTTCCCGCATCGCGGTGATGAACCAGGGCATCCTGATGCAGCTCGACACGCCGCAGAACCTGTATGATTATCCCGACAACCTGTTTGTGGCCGGCTTCATCGGCTCCCCGGCGATGAATTTCTTCGAAGCTAAACTAAAGCAAGAAGGCAGTGATCTATTTGTTGATTCTGGCGCTTTCTCGGTGAAAATTCCCGACAGCCGCAAAGGTGCATATGAAGGATACGTTGGCAAAGATGTTGTCTTTGGCCTACGCCCCGAGGATATTCACGATCCCAAATACGAGGCCCCCGGCATTGTCGCCGAACAGGTCGAAGGCGCTGTCGAAGTCACCGAGCTGATGGGCAACGAGATCTTCGTCTTCTTCAAGAGCGGCGATCACGATTACGTCGGACGCATCGACCCCCGCACTGACTTCAAGATGGGCGATAATATTCGGGCTACCTTCAACATGGCCAACATGCACATCTTCGATAAGGAGACTGAGCAGTCTGTTCGGTAAATAATCCAGAAGCTAAACATCTTTGAGAAGTTTAGCTTCTTCCAACTAACATACCCCGCGGATGTGGCACTCAGTGTTGCGTCCGCGGGTTGTTGTAACCAGGAGTTATTATGCCTTACGATTATCTTCCCAAATTACTCCAAAAATCAAATAGCAAGATCGTCCTGCTCGTACTAGACGGCTTAGGAGGACTCCCAATCCAGGCAGGCGGACCGACCGCCCTCGAGGCTGCCGCGACCCCAAATATGGATCGGCTTGCCTCCGAAGGGACCCTTGGTCAAACGATCCCCATTCGAGCGGGCATCACCCCAGGCTCTGGCCCTGCCCATTTGGCTTTGTTTGGCTATGATCCCCTGGTCTTCGAGGTGGGACGCGGTGCGCTTTCTGCCGCTGGCGTCGGATTGGATGTCAAACCGGGTGATGTGGCCGCCCGGGGAAACTTCTGCACATTAGACGCTGATGGTCTGATCACCGACCGGCGCGCCGGGCGAATTTCCAGCGAAGTTGCCGCACCATTGGTCGAAAAACTCAACACCATCGAGATCACTGGCGTTGAGATCGAGGTCAAGCAAGTTAAAGAATATCGCTTTACAGTGGTTATGCACGGAGAAGGTTTAGACGCCAATCTGAAGGATACTGATCCCCAAAAAGTTGGCGTGCCACCCTTGCTTGTCGAACCGGCAAACTCTGCTGCTGGACGCGCGGCCGATTTGTTCAACCAATTTGTAGCCAAAGCGCGCCAGGTACTAGCCGATGAACCCCAGGCGAATGGTATGACCTTGCGCGGTTTTGCAACAGATCCGCAATTACAGACATACAAAGATGCCTATGGATTGAAGGCTGTTTGTGTCGCCGTTTACCCCATGTATCGCGGCGTCTCCAAACTGGTAGGTATGGACGTAATCCAGGTCGACGGCGAATACCCCGCAGATGAGTTCGCGGCTGTCAAGAAGGTGTGGGACGACTACGATTTCTTCTTCATCCACATCAAGAAAACCGACAGCATGGGCGAAGATGGCAACTTCGAGGGCAAGGCCAAGATCATTGAGAGCGTCGATGACGCCCTGCCCAAATTATTGGGGCTCAACCCAAATGTGCTGATCATCACGGGGGACCATTCCACCCCCGCCAAGATGAAATCACATTCCTGGCATCCTGTTCCTTTGCTGTTATGGGCACCAGCCACCCATCTCCCTGATAGCCAGACTCAGTTCGGTGAGCGTGCCTGTGCACAAGGCGGACTGGGGACCTTCCCGGCACTGGATACCATGTCCCAGGCATTGGCCCATGCCGGAAGATTGAATAAATACGGGGCGTAAACATAAGAAGCTAAACTTCTTGGAGAAGTCTAGCTTCTTTAAAGGTGATTTTCACAAAAGACCCTAAAGGTCTGCGAGACCTTTAGGGTCTAACATATTAAAAGATATTCGATCAACTCGATTTCGGTCGGCCCACAAAATAACCGATCAGTATCCCCCCTATAAGGGTAATTGCCCCAACGGTAATAAATGCATCCTGCCAGAATCGTATGGGAAACAGACGGATCAGGGTGTCTGAATATTTAAATATCCAGGTGTCGCCTTCAAAGAATACCTTGTGAAATGTGGTAAAGAACCAGTTAAAGCTGGTCAGCATGAGCACAACCAAAATGCCAATAATCGCCACCGTCAGCCAGCCGCCGCGGGATAAAGCCTGACGATATTCCCACCACCAATCCCCTCGATTGGCCCAAATTCCTGCCACCACAACTACTACCAAAGAACCATACAACACTTGCATGGCAGCTTTGACAACGACCTTGACATCCAGCATATGGCGCAATTCGCGTTCGTTGTATAAGGCAGAACCATCTTCAAAAGTCAGATCGCCCAAAAAATCGATTCCCGCTCTGTTGAGCAAATAATCACGCGCCACCTCCGACCATTTCAGACGCTCTTCTTGAGTGAATCCATATGAATCTTCGGGAAAATTTGGCGTGCGATACTCGATCTGAACGAATAACGGAGTCAGCAGGAAACGCACGGCCCCCAAGGCCAGGATGATTGGGACAAGGATTACTATCAACCATTGCAAAATTTGTTTATATACACTCATTATCACTCCTGATATGTGACCGAAGACTGGGGACCGACGACCGCAGTCTCCCGTCCTCGGTCTTCCGTCCATTACTGCAATTCTTCAATTCCACCGAACAAGACATAGTTCAGAATCATATTATTCGTAATCCACTCTATGGGCGCCAGATCGTCGGTAAAGACGATGCAACCGTCTGTTGGCTGACGCGCTTGCCCATCGCAGGGGTTGGGCTGCATGAAAGCAATGGCACGTTGAAGAGACTCCAACAAAAGCGGATGAGCATCAGTTCGAGCGAAATATATCTGAAAGTTTTCGTGCAGGTCGCTGAGCGAAGTGGGCTGCACGGTGGCATAGATGATCGAGTTAAATGTATCGGGAATATCCATGACGTAGATCGTTGGGAAGAGAGTGCTGATGGTTCCAACCAACCCCTCGATCAAACGGCGGTCATTGGGCGCCCGGCCGACATTGATCGCTAACACGCCATCATCGGCCATGTGCTCGTAGACGATTTGAAAGAACTCCTGAGTGGTCAAATGCCAGGGAATATATGGAGGCCGATAGGCATCGATACTGATGATCGAATATTTGCGTGAGCTATGATCCAGGCCCCAGCGGCCATCCAACGCCAGGGGATTCAAATTAGGCTGTGTCATCCCAAAAAATTCCTGCCCCACACGGATGATCTCCGGATCAATCTCAAACCCGTCAATGGGGATGGCACCAAATACATCAGTAGCTTGATTGGAAATCGTGCCGGCAGCCAAACCGACAACTGCCAGGCTCTCGACCTGTTCGATCTCATACGGGGCAGGATTAAAAAAAGGAGCGGCTAAAACTTGCATCCATGGGCCCTGAAAATTCAATAGCTCAGGGTGGTAGACAGAATGGATACCCTGCCCTTCATTAAGCCGCAAATAGCGATACTCGCCAATTTCCTGCACCTGAATATAGTTATAGGCTGACTCGGTCTCATAGATTTGGCCATAGCTAGCTTTGATGTCACCGCGGCCCCAAAGGATGGCTAACACCCCCAGGAATACCGGCATCCAACTCCACTTCAAGGCTGCTCGGGAACCAGCACCCCTCCACAAACCAAATAGTGCCACCAGGTTGAGGAACAGCGCAAATACCAGAAAAGTGAATGTAGTCCCGATGAGCGGAATCAAGACAATCACCGGAATGAAGGTACCCACAAAAGACCCTAAGGTCGAAATTGCATAGATCTTGCCTGATATTTGGCCTGCTTTTTGGGGATCATCCAACGCCAGGCGGATAGCATAAGGCGAGATTGTCCCCAGCAAAGTGATCGGGATAATGAATAGCACCAGCACGGCCACAAAAGACCCAATCAGCACACCCATGCGCAATTCATCAAAGGCTTCCGCTGCCAGACGCAACACTGGGCGGGAGAAGAAAGGTACGATCCCAGAAGAAAATGCCCCCCAAGCGAGGATGACATAGAACGGTTCAACATGTGGGCGCCGATCAGCCCAGCGGCCACCTACGAAATAGCCCAATGTCAAATAGATCAGGATCAATCCGATGATACTGGCCCAAACCAGGTTGCTAGTACCAAAAACGCTGCCCAACAAGCGCGAGGCGGTTAGTTCAACAGCCAGGGTTGTCATACCCGAGGCAAAAACAGTGAAATAAAGATATTTACGATGCATAGACTGAGCCGTTAAGTAGTCCGTCTCATATGTATCTATATTTG
>CAYQQX010000194.1:0-7954 GCA_964419495.1 uncultured Anaerolineales bacterium | reverse complement strand
ATGCCCAGCGAACCGATCTGAAACCCCGTGGATGAGTTAAGTAGCCAGCACAGGTTGACTTTCACCGGTTGGCTGCGGCAAGCTCGATAATCGCTCGCTGGGAGGGGCAACAACTGTGGCTTTTCACTTTCCCACAATTCAGCGATACTCTGGGTTTGTCCTCGCATACGCCGATGGGTATCCTGCAAACAAGCCTGGCGCAGGTGTTCGTTGAGTTCTTCATACGAGGCCACTTCTGGGATCGGCACCAGGAAATTGCGGCGAATGTATCCAACGTCATTCTCAACACCCCCTTTTTCATGCCCCTGGCCAGGGGTGCAGTAGCGGCTCTCGAAAAGGTAATGACTGCGAAATGCAATAAAGGCATTTTGCTCTTGCCGATTTTTGCCTTCCAATATCCGAAAAACGGCCGTTTTTAGATTATCGTAGGTGCTATGCCGCGGCACGCCACCAAAGAAGTGAAAAGCCTGAATGTGTCCTTCCAGAAAAGCTTCTTGTTTCTGGAAGGGAAAAGCTATCGCAAATCGAGTTCGGGAGTAGTTCAGCCGCATCACGAAGATTTGTGCGGTGACTCGCTCACCTGCAATCACCACTTGCGCTTCACCCCAGTCTACCTGGGCATCCTCTCCAGGATCAAACTCCAGTGGTAGATAGGCTTGGGCTTTTTGGTGATCTTTTCGCACCTGGGCCACATAACGCCGCACACTCCCTTCGCTTCCCGGGTAACCGTCCTTCTGGATTTCTAGGAAAATCTTGCGTGCCGTGTACCGCTGCTTGCGGGGCATGTTCTGATTTTCTTCCAACAACTGCTCTATTTTTGATTGGTAAGGTCCCAGCACAGGTTTTCCCCGTGGCTTTTGCAGTTTGTATGGCGAGGGCTGTGCATCTACAATCGCTTTGCGGACTGTCCTTCGACAGCGATGCAGTTCACGACTGATCTTGCGAATGCTCCAGCTATCTATGAAATATGCACGTCGAATTGCTTCGTAGTCTTCCACTTTGATCATCTCCTTGGCCTCCACTACCACTTAGTATGCTTCCTATGGTAGTGGATTTCTGCCCAGGTGGGCGCACTTTCGAGGCGCGTTTTTGACCATTGTGGGCGCGTTTTAGATTATCATTAACAGCCGAGGAACTGAAAACTCAGCGGGGCATCATAATTGGAATGATCATTGGGGCTTTGATCCTGGTCGCTCTGATTGTTCTCAGTGTCATCTTTTTACTCCAACCTTCAACAGACACTGCCCGTTTTCGGGATGTATTTATCATTTTCATGGCCTTGGAATCCATCGTGATTGGGCTGGCATTGATCATACTGATTGTGCAGATTGCTCGGTTGATCAATTTGCTGCAAAACGAGATCAAACCGATCATCGACTCGACCAATGAAACAGTGAGCACCTTACGAGGTACTACCCATTTCTTGAGCAACAACCTGGTTGAACCGGTGATCAAACTCAATGAATATCTGGCTGGTTTAGGACATTTTATTCGATTCGTGAAACCAAAGAAATAACGTTTGTGTAGGACAAAGGAGTGATATTATGAGCAACGATAGTAATGAATTTGGAGCCTTCCTGTCTGGGTTTGTTTTCGGGGGATTGGTCGGAGCTGCGGTTGCGCTGCTCTTAGCACCCCAATCTGGTGAGGAAACTCGTACATATATCCGCGATAAAGGCATCGAGTTGAAAGATACCGCTGCCGAAAGAGCTACTGAAGTTCGAACGCAGGCAGAAGTAAAATATTCCGAGGCTCGCACGCAGGCTGAAGCCAAGCTTGCCGAAGCTCGCCAACAGGCCGAGAAGATCGTTCAGGATGCCCAGGCAAAGGCAGATGAACTGCGCCAGCAAAGCCAGGTTGTCCTCGATGAGCAAAAGTCAAAGATCGAAGGGGCAATTGAAACTGGCAAGAAGAAGATTGCCAAGAAGGATGCGCCCGCCGAAGAGGCTGGCGAAGCGTAAAGGTAATATCTTAAGACACAAAAATCGCCCTAGTGATTACTAGGGCGATTTTTTTATGGGGGGAAAAACAGGTTCGATATTAGTCAATTGAAAAATCTATCCATTCTGAATAAGGGCCAATCGTGCCCATGTTATCTACCGCTCGCACCTGCCAGCGATAGGAAGAAGCACAGGTTGACAAGAAATACTCTGCGCGTAATTCCGTAGTGGTGCCGTTTTCTGTTCCTCCAGGACCATCCACAACCCATTCATAATACGCAATGCCATTGGGGGAATAAACAGAATTCCACTCTAAATAGATTGTCGAACGACAGCTATATGATCCACTGGGGGCGATGGGTTCTGGCGCAAGAAGGGGTTCTGTAGTAGGTGTATACGTGAGTGTAGGTGTCCAAGTTGGGGTCATGCTGGGCGTCGGAGTCGGTGTCAGAGTTTCGGTCGGCGTGAGGGTGATCGTGGGCGTGATTGTATCCTCCTCCACAGGTACAGCTGTTGTTGGTTCCGGCTGTACTTCTGGAGAGCTACCCTCATCAACAATGACTACTACCACTTGCGATGTCGAACCGCTACCGTTGGAAGTGACCATCTGCACTTGTAGCGTATACGAGCCCGGTTCAGTGGGCTGCCAGGGCTGAAGCATCGTGCCGTTTCTCAGAGCCTGGGTAAGGTGGTCACTTCGATAAACCTGGCCATTGACTAGCAAATCGAAACTCAACCCCCCATCGGGTGCACTGACAAGGGAGCGCACTCGCACCAAATCACCTACTTGATATTTACTGCTATCCGCGGGTTCCACAATAGAGAGACTGGAACTGGAGCCAACATCATTCTGAGAGGGAACAAACTCACACCCTGCCAAGAACATCATCAGACTAACGAAGATTATTTGGAGCCAGGATTGTGTTTTCATTGACACACCACCTTCATCGGGGTTCTACAACCTTATTCCAAACTTCGTCACACTGAGGCGTAATCATGCTCAACCCCGAGGCACCGTACCTGTGCCCTTCAGCATCAAAAGCCACCATACGATAAATCACATCGTAATGGCAGATCCTGCGCACTTGCCCATTCGCCAAGCGTAATTCTTCCATGTAGGGGTTCAAATCAACATAACGGGTGTCAGCCATATTCACTGGGAATAACTGCTGATCACGCCCAACAATCACCCGCTCCACGGCGATTCTGGCCGCCTGAGCGTAATAACCATTCGGACGCGGCTGCTCGTAAGCCTCCCACTCGATGACCATGCATCGAGGGGTACCGCCAGGGCAGTTGTTGGTAGCTGTCAGGCGCACAATCTCTGGAGGAGGAGGCGGTGCAGGCGGTGTGGTAGCACTGAAATTCATTCCATTCTGCACTTCTTCGCCGTCGGCAATCAATGCTAGACGATAAACATATGTCTCATTCCAGCGAAGATCCACTGATGTATCATCATCTTCATACGCCAGACCGTTCAGGCGGATTTCATCGGTAATTGGTATGCGTTTTTTCGCCTGCCAGATACCCCGACATGGAGGACCCTCACAATGGTCCACCCCTTGTCGAATACGTAGAATCTCCAATTTCACGTCATCCCCCTGAGGCCAGGCAAAACCCTCGGGGAGGAATGTTTGGATGCGTATCCGAATAATCGACTCGTTGAACCAGTAAGGAGTGAGATCCAATTCTATCGACCCCAGGTCGTCAGCAGGGCAGGGTATTTCGGGACTGCGTGTCTGGGCGCGAAGAAACCAACCCGGAGAAACCAGGTCAAGATCGGCGTCGGCAGCGATCGCAGCCAGCGTATACCAATAGTCGCTGCCACATTGAGCACCATCATCCAGCACTTCGAACTCACCCCCGGCAAATATCAAATCCGCAGGGACATTTTCATGATAGATTCTCTCAGCTTGCTCCGATATAGAATCAAAGCGAGTCAGGGTGAACGCCACGCCTTCATCAGGTAAATCTTCAGGCCAGTCGCCTCCCCCTGCAATATCCCAACGGATCAGCGCTCCATCGGGATGCGCCTCGGCGCGCAAATTCACATCACCAATCGAGTCGGGAGTGCAAGCAGGGGTAGTGATGGCATCTGCTTGTGCAAAAGCCAGCGTAGCGCCATAAGAAATCCCAATATCGGTCTCCATTCCGGAGGAGGCGCGCACCGCATAGCGGTAGGGTGTACCGCACGTCACATCCCAATCCAACCAGGTAAACGTGTCCCCGGCTGACACCGTGGTGCGGGTGTTGTCATACCACTCACGCACGAAAAGATTGATACCGCCATCGCCCATATTGACCAGGAACTTGTCCGCGGAGAGCAATAGAAAACGTCCCTGCTCCTCGATTTGCAAATCGCACTCAATCGTCATAGTAATCAGGTTGCCATCGGCACGGGGCTCGACGCTCATACTCACACAGAGGCCCTCAGCCTGGGCGGCATCGGCTTCTTCTGGCTCGGCCTGTCTCCCAGGGAACATCTCTTCCAAGAATTCATCTACATCGAAGCCTGGGCCGAAGGGAAGATTTGGGGCAGCAATGTCGAAATCGTTTTGCGCAGCAAAGTGTTCTCGCAGCCAGTCTTCATCGATCTCGTGTTCGGCGGCGGCGGGTGGTTGATCTGGTTCACCCAAAACTTCTACGATCTCGATATCTGGCGGAGAGGCCTGTCCCGAAGTGTCAAAAGCCTGCAGACTGAATACCCACCGTCCTGATGGCAAGCGATCGGATAGCTCAATTTCACAAGCCATCTCCCCGGCGCATTCCACGCTGAAATCCCCTTCATGACCTTCATCACTTTGCCAGCTCAACGTAAGGCGTTCAAGGCCAAGATCATCGCTCGCCGAGCCAACCGCGACAGCGACTACCCAGAAATCGCCTTGGGGATTATTAAATATATCCACGAACATATCAAAGCGGGTGATATCCGGCGGCGCGTCCTGCGGTTGTGGAGGCAACTCAGGTGGAACTTGGTCACCTTCTGGTGGAATAGGATCTTCAGCATCTGGAGCGTCCGCGTCTGCCTGGGGTGGAACAGCATCTTCAAGAGGGACATCGCCATCAACGGGAGCATCCGCCCCCCCTTCGGGTTGCTCGCCAGCTTCGGGAGGAATTGGCGCGTCTTCTTCTGGCGCCTGCTCATCAGCAACCGGTGCTTCCCCTTCCACAGGAGCCGCATCCCCATCCCCTGGTATGGCTCCTTCCTCAGGAATTTGGCCAATTTCAGGTAGACCAGCCGAGGCTTGCACTCCTACTTGCACGCTGGCTGCCTCACTTGCACGGCCCTGCAAATCAAAGGAAACTACATCAAGTTGGTGCCAGCCGGTACTGCTCCCAAACCATGGGAAGACGGTTTGTAATGAAGTTTCACCGGGAGCGATAGGAGTATGCTGCTGTTCCAAGTTGCCATCAACCAGAAAATCTATACGGGCTAGGCCAACCTCGGAGTGGGCTTCAACGATTACCATCAGCCCATGTCCAGAAGTGATTACCGTACCATCTTCAGGCATCAGGATGTTTACACTGGGAGGTTTACTTAATATACCCAAGGGAGTACCAGTCTGTTTCAGGGAATACATTACCGAAATCAGTAGCAATGCAACGCATATCCCTACAGTGACAATCACAAAAAAGATTAAGGGGCCAAAGTGTTTACGTTTCATGGAAACCACGCCTCTAGAATTACACCATGATCACATATCAGATAATTCAATTATACCCGGATTCTACGCCGCCGAATCGGTCAAGGAGATGCCTTTGAAAAAAAAGCCCCACTTTTAGTGAGAAATCTGACTTTCTGAGCCGAATTTTTATCAATTTGAAGCCAAAATTACCGCTTATCCTCCACTTTGGATGATTTTTTGGATTTCCCGTCGAGTTTATCCTTTCACCCAATGGGTGAAACCAATTTTGCGATTAAAATATCATGTTAAAATTTTGGGAGAAAGAAAATCCAACACCAGGATGTAACCATGATTCAAAAAATTGATTTCACCGCTAAGAATCTCACCTCAAATGCCGGATTGTATTTATTGTTAAAGCATGCCAACCAGCAAGGGATTTTTGATCTGATTGATCACAATCTGCTATTCGATAGTGCATCCACTAATAAAATCAAGATGAACCATATCAAAACCATGCTGTGTGGCAACTTCATTGGAATTGATAAACTGGAGCGACTGAAGCTTCTGCAAAGCGATCCCCTCGTCAATGAGTTCAATATTTCGATCAAAGAGCCGGAAACAGTATCACGCTTTCTGGGAAACTTCAGTTACAAAACAACCCACATGTTGAGAGAAATCAACTTCAAGGTCTTCAGAAAGCTGCTGAGAAAGAGCAAGCTCAAAGCCATCACCATTGATATTGACAGCAGTGTGGTCAACGTGGAAGGCCACCAGGAAGGTGCGGTCAAAGGGTTCAACCCCAAGAAGCGTGGAAACCGCTGTTACAACCTGCAGTTTGCGTTCTGTGATGAATTGAAAGCTTATATCACTGGATATGTTAGAAGCGGCAACGCGTATACAGCAAACGGCGCGGGTGAAATAATTAAAGAAATTGTTGCTCAGATCAAAAGGGATGATTTGGAAATCCTGTTCCGCATGGACAGCGGGTATTTCGATGAGGAAATTATTGAAATCATCGAATCAGCCGATTGCCAGTATTTGATCAAGGGGAAAGAATATCCAACGCTCGCTTCTCAAGTCACAGCGTCTACCACTTCATTCATGAAAGGTGAAGAAGGCAGAGAAACAACGGAGCTTTTTACGAAACTGGACACCTGGGACAAAGACAGGAGATTTGTTGTATCTCGCGTAATGAAACCGGAAAAAGAAAGGGCGCAATTATCTTTCTTGGAAGGTGACGAATTCGACTACTTCTACTTTGTGACCAATACCGAGCTGACTTCAGAAAAAGTGGTTACTGCTTATGAAAAACGCGGCAATGCTGAAAATTACATCAAAGAAGCCAAGTATGATATGGCGGTTGGCCGCCTGTTGCTCAAATCATTTTGGGCCAACGAAGCGATCTTTCAGCTGATGATGCTCACTTACAACTTATTTTTGCTTTTCAAGATGGATTTCGCAAACGGGACAGAATACCGGCAGCAAATCAAGACGTTTAGGTTGAAGTACATTTTCCTGGCTGGGAAGATCATCCGAACGGGCAGAAGCGTGATAATGAAGCTTTCTGAAAAATATCCGTATCGAGAGGTGTATGAGCAAAGCTTTCCCTGAAAAAACGCCCAAAATAGAACATCACTCTGTTTTTGTATTTAAGTCGGGCTTTGAAAAGCCAACCCCAACTCTCATTTTTATGAAATAGGCTGTAAAAATGAATCAAAATTGAGAAAATGATGCTAAAATTACATGTGTTCAGTCACAACCATCACTCTGGAAGGGTGAAAATGTTGGCAAAATATATCAGACGTGGAATTTCGGTAATAAACATTCCCGCTGGGGATGAATTTAAGATCGGATACATGACAAAACGTATTTATTTGTTCTTACCTTTCTCCTTGAGAGTGAGGGCTGCGGAGAAAATGAGACGTAGCTGATTGACAAGCCACAACCCGTCTGATATATTACTATTATACGACAGAGATACCAGTAAGATTCAAAATAATATTTTTTTCTTATCAAACATATACCATTATCAAAGACATCCTCTCACTTATCTATGTAGTGAAGGAACAGGCAACGCCTAAAGGCGTGTGATATTTTTTGCCTGCGAAGTCCGGTGCCTCAGTAAAACCTGGGAATTCCGGCGCTGTCCCGCAACTGTGAATTAGTTGGGTAGTATGTAGTTTGTTAGTTTAGTAGTTTGATAGTTAGTAGTGGTTTCCTGCTCAACTGTCCAATTAGACAACTGCCCACTAATAAGCCAGACCGTTTGTCTTTGTAGAAGAACTGTACCTCCGAGGAGAGAGCAGAACAGCTTTCTCCTTTGTTGTATTAAAAGGGAGTATCAGGGGCTTCTCACTGCAAGTTTGTTCTGAAAACAAGGCTGTGGGA
>CAYQQX010000193.1:0-8002 GCA_964419495.1 uncultured Anaerolineales bacterium | reverse complement strand
CCTAGAAAATGTAATCCGTTCTTGTGTCAAGCATAAGAACCTATAAAGTTGATTTAAATGTGGAATTCTATCAGAAATCGAGGGCTTTGTGACGAAGGATTACGCTTTCTACCAGTCCAATTCCTAATAGTGTAGATAATAATGAACTTCCCCCGTAGCTTACAAATGGCAGGGGTAAACCTGTAACCGGCAATAGCTGTAAATTCATGCCGATGTTAACAATAGCCTGGAAAGTCAAAACCGTTGCAACTCCATAAGCTATCAGAGCTCCAAAGGAATCGCTGGCCAATCGGGCTGCGCGTAGACATCGTAGGATGATAAAGATAAGTAAGGCCATCACAACGAGAGTACCTACGAAGCCGAATTCCTCAGCCAGCGCTGAGAAGATAAAGTCAGAGTGACGAACTTTCAGAAACCGCAATTGCACTTGAGTACCACTTTCATAGCCTTTGCCAAACCAACCCCCTGAACCTATGCTAACCAGCGCTTGCTGCACATTGTAGATTGCTCCATGGCGAGCATTAGGGTCAGGGAAAAGGAAGTTAATGATTCGTTCGACCTGATAAGGCTGAATCAGCCCCCCTTCTCGTTCTGGATTATAGGTGAGCAGCATCAGGGGCAAAGAAACGCCCAAAAACAGAATCCCCGCACCCGCCGCGAAGATCACATGCCTCACCTCCAAGCCTGACGCCCAAACCAGAGCAAACCAGATCACAAAAATGACAATAGAGGTGCTCAAATCCGGCTGCAGCATAATCCACATCGCCAGCCCAATTGTCAGCAGCAGGCTGCGAGCCACCCAGCGGAGATCGTGTATCTTATCTAAATGACGAGAAAGGAAATCGGCCAATACTAGAATGATGACTATTTTGGCAAGCTCAGATGGTTGGATAAGAATTGGCCCCAATACGAACCAACGAGCTGAACCAAAGAGTGCGCCGCCAAAGAACACCAAGATGACCAATACAATGATCGTGCCGAAATACAAGGGTCGGCTGAGAGCAGCCAGGATCTTATAATCGATGGCGGCGATGATGGCAATGATCACAAACCCTGTCACTGCAAAAATAATCTGTTTTTGAACAGTATTTCCTTCTATTAATTCAATATTTCCGGCGATTGCCGAGCGGATCATGATGATGCCAAACATGGTTAGTAAGGCCACCGCTCCCAACAGCCAAAAATCAAAGTGACGCCAGGAGGTATTTTGCATGGTATTTAACAAGTGTCATTGCGAGGGATGTTATTACGACGAAGCAATCTCCACCATGAACTGGGAGATTGCTTCGCTTCCCTGAATTTTGTTCAGGCACTCGCAATAACAAAGATTATCTTCTCTTCTTCGGCCCTAATATAGGGATGTCTGCAATCAGGCGTTGCTCGCGACCATCTTTGTTGAGTTCAATACTCACCGTATCAGGCTCAATTGCGATATGACGAGAAATAACTTCTATGATTTCGTCTTTCATGGTTTCTAGAACCGTACTGGAAAGGTTGGTGCGATCATGGATCAGCACTAATTGCAAGCGTTCTTTGGCTTGATAAGCACTCTTGCGTTTGCGACCAGCGAGGCGACTGATGAAATCACTCATTTTTGCTGCCTCCTCCAGTAAAGAGTTTCTTAAAGAAACCCGCCTGTATACTAAGATCCATGTAGGGTACTTCTTCTCCCATCATTCGACGAGAGATATTGTGCATTGCTTCGCCTGCACGGGATGTTCCATCCAATGAGATTGGTGTGCCTCGATTGGTACTGATAATCACATTTTCATCTTCAGGGATGATACCTAGCAATTCAATAGCCAATAAATCGACGATGTCTTCAGTGCCAATCATATCGCCACGTTGCACCATTTCAGCGTCGATACGATTGATGATTAATTGCGCGGGTCCCTTCTCTTCAGCTTCGACAATGCCAATGATGCGATCGGCATCTCGAACAGCAGAAACCTCAGGGTTGGTGACCACAAAGACATTATCTGCCGGTGCGATCGCATTGCGAAAACCGCGCTCGATACCCGCTGGTGAGTCAATGATCACCCAATCATGTTCTGGACGTAATTCTTCGCATACATTTACCATATCACTGGGGGAAACGGCAGTCTTATCTCGCGTCTGCGCCGCAGGGATCAGGAAAAGCCCTTCGGTGCGTTTATCTCGGATCATTGCTTGGCGTAAACGGCAACGTCCTTCGACCACATCTACCAGATCATAAACGATACGATTTTCTAATCCTAGAACAACATCCAAATTGCGCAACCCAATATCGGCGTCAATACAAACCACTTTTTGTCCTATGGATGCCAGTGCGGCACCCAGATTTGCAGTGATCGTGGTTTTCCCCACGCCACCTTTCCCTGATGTGATAGTGATTACTTTTGCGGCCATCTTGTTATCCTAATTAATACTTGATAATTGCCAGCAATTTTTGCTGGATGAATTCTGCTATTTATGGAATTCCCAACCCTCGGCAACAACCTCGCCATCTTTGAGCAGTGCGATCTCCGGGCGGGGAGTACCTTTCTGTGGAGGGGTGATGCTGATTTCCTCAGAGATTCTCAACTGTGTTGGAGTGAGCTCTAAGGCACAGACAATGGCACTCTCGTCTCCCGAAGCTCCGGCATGAACTGTGCCCCGCAAGCGGCCCCAGACAATAATATCACCGCCTGCAATGATCTCTGCTCCCGGGTTGACATCACCAACTATGACCACGTGCCCAGGGTAGGAAATACTGTTGCCAGATCGTAAGGTGCGTTTGACGACCATCGCTTCTTCACCACCAATGCTAGTGTCGAATGCCTGTCCAGACCGTTCGGCTATCGGTTTTGCCAGGTGAGTTTCCAAGCCCAATGTTTGAGCGAGTTCATTGGTTTGTGAAGACTTGCTTATTACGGCTCTTAGCGTCACGCCTTTTTCAGAGATTTTATCTCTCAAGCTGCCTAATTCAACGGCCTTTAAGGAATGCTCTCCAACATCAATACTGATATTTGCGCCACGAAAAAATTCCTCTTGTTCGCTCATCTGCGAAAGCAATTCCTGGCGGAAATCAGCCCAATCTCCATCACCGACGGTGATCAATAGGCCATCATGTATGCCCTTAATTTCGAACTGGCTGGCCATTAAAGCTCCACAATTTGATCGATAAATAATAGAAAAGATTATAGCACGAAGCGCTTATTGATTGCCCAGTGCCACGTCAATGGATTTCAATTCAAAATAGGCTTCGATAACCCTGCGAACGATTGGGCCTGCAACACTGGCTCCCTCACCCCCGTTATAAACGAATGCCACAACAGCGATTTCAGGATTTTCGTAAGGTGCATAGGCGACAGTCCAGGCATGCGTGGGCCAATCTCCAGGTTTGCATAAGTTCTTTGCGGCTGCAAACTCATCGCAATACTCAGCTGTGCCAGTCTTTCCAGCAGCGGCAATGTCAACTTTTTGGAAACCAACCGCCTCGATTGACAAAGTTCCCTGAGTAACAGCCAGACGCATGCCTTCCTGGATTATTTGAATAACCCATGGTTCTACGGTCGTTTTCTCACCTGTGAGTTTGGCTTCACAACCTCCAGCTGCTGTGGGGTCATTGAAGACATCAATGACTGCGTCTTGTGTGATATCCCATTTCAGATCGGGTTCGAAGCTTTGAACGATATTCCCTTCTGAGTCAACAATTTCACGGACCAGAGTAGGACGCATTACTTTGCCATCATTAGCAATCGTCGCCGCAGACATGAGCACTTGCAGTGGTGTGGCGATCACAAAACCCTGACCCACAGCGGAGATATATGTATCACCAATAGCCCAGTTTTCACCATGGTTAATACGTTTCCAGGTGGGGTCTGGGATGGTGCCGTCAGAAGCATCGGGGAGTTCAACCCCAGGCAGTTCTCCATAACCGATGGCTTTAGCATAAGTCCCAAGCCGGCAGATACCCAACCCTTCTGGGATTTCATCTTTGTAGCCGCCACCCAATTTGTAGAAATAGACATTGCTGGAATTGGATATCCCACCGAGGAAATTTAGCTGCCCAAAACCCGCCCTGTTCCAGTCGACGAATTCACGTTCGTAGCCGGGATCATTGGGGGTGTATTTCTCTGTGATGGTGATTAGGCCTGGCGTGTCGATAATTTGCTCAGGCGTTACGATGCCCTCATTTAATGCTCCCACAGCTGTGGAAAGTTTAAATACAGATCCTGCGGGGAGTTCAGCACCCACTGCATGGTTTAGCAGAGGGTCACGCACATCGGCCAACAACTGGTTGTAATAATATGTTGGGATGACCCGCGCCATGCGGTTGTTTTCATAGGTCGGGAAAGACACCATGGAGAGAATTTCGCCTGTCTGAGGGTTCATGGCGATGGCAACTCCACTGGTGATGCGCAATTCAGCGAAGTAAGCATTCCACCCGCCGATCTCGCCCAATAAGATCCCTTCTGTGGCGTCTTGTAAGCGAGTATCAATAGTCAGAGTGATATTTTGCCCAGGTATGGGTGCAATTGGGGGGTGGATATCGCGCACAATTTGACCCGCAACATCGACTTCCACAACACGTTTTCCCGGCTTGCCTCGCAGAATAGCCTCGAAAAAACGTTCGATACCTGCATAACCTATCTTATCTCGGTTTGGGATAAATCCGCGATCCCGGTAATAGCCTTCATCGAACTGTGAAATTGGCCCCAAAAATCCTATTATCGATGCAGTTAGTGAACCAGTAGGATAATCGCGAATCGGTTCAATTTCGATTTTCACCCCGGGCCAGTCCACTGCTTCTTCTTGAATGATCATCGCAGTGGTACGGTCGATATTGCATTTGACTTTTACTGTGCGGAATGGGGCACTGGTGATCCCATAATCTGCAATTTGGGTAATGCCATGTTCGGAAACACAAGGCACGTAAGGGGTTTCGAGACTCACTTCCCCTAAATTTACTGGAATATCAATGATGGATGCAAGTTGACGGTAAATTTCTTGAATTTCCCCAGGATCATCAGGTAAATTTGCTGGCAAGATGACTACATCATATGAAGCAACATTATTGGCTAAGATAATTCCGTTGCGGTCATAGATCACACCGCGTAACGTTGAGAGACTGATCTCGCTAATGCGGTTTTCCTCTGCGAGAGAAATAAATTCATTAAATCCCAAAATTTGCAGGCTAAAGAGACGCGCGATGTAGAAAGCGAATATTATCGCAATCACAATAATAAAAGCCAGGATGCGCCAGCCAGCAACTTGATTTTTGAGAACTCCAGATTCGTTCATATTTGTATTTCTTCAGGATGCATCCAGTTAGCAAAATCCTTGATGATCGCGTATATAGGTGCAGCGAGCAGTAAATTTAGGAATAAACTGGGCAATGTAATTAATTGAAGTGTGTCCAGCCAGGGTAGCGCTGTTCCGCCAATAGAAACCATCAAGGCAGACAGGGCGTGACTAAATAGAGTTCCGATCAGGGTAACTACAAACATAGCCAAAATTGGCAATTGCCAAATCCGTTGTCGAATGATGAGTGCCAGTGCAGTAATGCCCACATAGCTGACTAGCGGAACGGCAAAATTCAATGCAGAAACCCAGCCGACCATCAGCCCCCCGATGATGCTCCACTGCCAGGCCGTTTTGACATTTTCCTGCAGAGCCCATGCAATGATCACTAAAAGTACAATGTCTGCATAGCCTTGGAGTAAGGGTAAGTAGCTGATGATCGACGTTTGTAAGATCACCAACAGAGTAAAGATGGGAATCGCTGCTAAAGTCGGTAACATCTCAGTACCAAGATTATCACATTAACGTTAATGAAAAATGGGTGAAAAGCTTTGATCTCGGCGAAGATTTAAGGAGCGCTGGGAGTGGGGACAAGTGGTGAAATATCTATGGGTTGGAAATTTGATATGACCAGCACGATTTCCAGGTTGTTAAAATCTACCACTGGTTGCATGGATGCGCTTTGAAAAAGATCGTAATCTTGACTGCGGACACCGGTTACTTGACCTATGAGAATGTTTGGGGGGTAATTGCCTCCTAGGCCAGAAGTCAACACCAAATCCCCAGGACTGACGGTGATATCTTGGGGAATCATATCTAGGCCGATATCTGCAGTGATGGACCCTGAGAGAATTGCCTCAGCGCGAGTCGGCTCGAGGCGAACATTTACTGTTACCGAGGGGTCTGTGATCAATTGGACCAGGGCTGCCGAGGCAGTCACTTGTGATATGCGTCCAACTAATCCTTGTTGAGTCACTACAGGCATACCGCGCCTCAGGCCGTCATCTGAACCGCGATTGATGTGAATGTATTTCAAAAATGGACTGGGGTCTCGACCAATAACGCTTGCGCCCACATACTGATATTCGGGGTACGCACGTGCAAAATCTAATAATGCAGAGAGGATGCGGTATTCTCCAAGCTGCTGTTGCAGCTCGATTATTTGAGTCCGTAGATGGGCGAGTTCAGATTCCAGCGCCGCGTTCTCCTGGGTCAGCACGGCGACATCGCGCGGGCTGGTCAAAAATTCCTGAATTGCTTGCACGCGCCCTGATACCCATGTTTGCAGCGCAATCACTGGAGAGAGTGCGATTCTCGAAAGTGGGGTGAGAAATCCGCCCAACGCCAATACCACTAATCCAATGGCGACTAAAGACAAGGTAATGCCTTGCCAGGGTATGGGTGATCTAGAATTCATTTTCTTTCCGGTTTTCCGACTAGGCCGTGTTGACATTTGGGGATTGCTCCCCTAAAAAAGAGTAAATGCATCATTAGGTTGGCACTCCTGCAAATTTTCAAAATATCAACACTACCTAAATTGCGCAATTAGAAAATAAAAATAATTGCAGTGCCGCTTTTAGCCCCTGTCGGTGCGGCCCAATCCAATAAAGAGAGATTTCCAGGTTTCAATGTTTTCAAGGGCGATGCCTGCACCTCGCGCAACGCAGCTCATAGGGTCTTCTGCAACCCAGGCACGGATATTGAGTTCGTTTGTTAAACGCTCATCCAAGCCTTGCAGCAAGCTGCCTCCACCAGCCATGCAGATGCCCATATCCATCAGATCGGCGACGATCTCTGGTGGAGCTTCGTCTAAGGCGTCTTTGATGGTATCGATGATGATTTGCACTGAGCTAGCCATAGCCTCGCGCAATTCGACAGAAGATACCTCGATGGCTTCGGGTAAACCACTCAGGAGATTGCGTCCACGCAGCCGGATTGTTTTCTCCTGTGGGAGGTGATATGCTGAACCGATGGCCATTTTGGCATGTTCGGCCATACGCTGCCCAATGAGTAGATTGTATTTATTACGTACGTATTGGATGATATCTTCATCCAATTCATCGCCGGCAACTCGTAGGGAGCGAGAAACGACCACGCCCTTCATCGAGAGTATAGCTACATCCGATGTGCCGCCGCCAATATCTACTACCATACTGCCTTGGATATCACTAATCGGTAGACCAGCACCGAGCGCCGCAGCGACAGGTTCTTCAATTAATAAAACCTCGCGTGCTCCAGCAGACATAGCTGCGTCATAGACGGCGCGTTTTTCTACTTTGGTCACTCCGGCAGGGATGCCGATCACAACACGCGGGCGGGGGACTGGTACGATACTTTGCTGGTGAACTTTACCGATAAAATATTCCAACATCGCTTGGGTAATCTCGAATTCTGAGATGACACCATCGCGAACGGGTCTAACTGTAAGAACATGGGCCGGTGTGCGGCCGACCATGGCTTTTGCCTCTGCGCCGATGGCCAGAGGGACACGAGTCCGTTTTTCAATTGCGACCCAAGAGGGTTCGCTGATGACAATGCCTTTCCCGCTCACATTGACCATGGTGTTTGCTGTACCGAGGTCGATGCCGATATCTAATGAGAAAAAGCCTAGTAGCCAATTGAGGGGGTTAAATGCCAACTTGGGCTCCTTAATATTTTAAGTTTTTGCGACGCGTTTCACGTTTAGCAAAATGCAGCAGGATTATACCAAGGATTATCAATTTAACACTAACCCTAA